>NZ_JMCB01000022.1 GCF_000737315.1 Hyalangium minutum | reverse complement strand
GCCTTGGCGGCGCACCGCCACGGCCTCCAGCCTCCCTCGCTACTCCCGAGCTTCGAGACCGCTCCGGCTGCTCTGGCTGCTTGAGCCGGTGAACTCTTACCACGAAACCAGAGGGCACTTATGCACTGAAGGCGAAAGCACGCCGAGGTGCGCAGACCTTCATGAGCGAAGCACGAGAAGTGGTCGTGGACAGGACTCCGCCACAGGTGCTGCTGCGTCAACCCAGCCCTGGTGCCCAACAGGTCTCCGTGCACGAGCCGATTGGGGTGACGTTTTCAGAGTCTATCGACCCAGCGGTTGTGACGGACTCGCAGGTGCATCTCTTGCTACAGACCAGCGGTTCACCCATCGAGCTGGCCAAGACCCTGTCACTCTCTTCAGGTGGCACAGAACTGACCATCACTCCGAGCTCTCAGCCCAACGCCCCCAACGAATTTTCAGTCAACCTGAGTGCTTTGAGGGACCGAGCCGGAAATGCCGTCGCTGATTCAGGGACATGGAACTGGAAATACCCAGCTTGGCTTCCCATGGGAGGTTCGCTGAGCCACTTTGCTGATGAGGGCAGTGCTGTCTCTAGCCCGGCCGAGTCCCCTGCGCTCACGCTGGACTCGCGTGGGAACCCAGTCGTGGCCTGGCTGGAGAGGCCACCCACGAGACAGTCATTCAGTGAAGCGCACGTCTTCGTCCAGCGCTGGAATGGCACCAGTTGGCAAGGAGTAGGCGACGCTGTGTCTGGTTCTTGGACCATTGTATTTGCAGGTCCCCCCGCGCTTGCTGTGGATAGCACTGATCGTCCTGTGGTGGCTTGGTACTCCGTGGGTGGAGCCTTTGTGTACATCTCACGCTGGGAAGGTCAGTGGCAGGAGACAGGCCGCCTGAGCAATGGCCTTATAGCTGCTGCAGTTGCAAGCAAGCCAAGCCTTCAATTGGATGGGGCAGGAAACCCCATGGTGATCTGGGCACAGCATGATGGCTATGCATCATTTCCTCCTCCAACCAGTGATGCTTACTTTGGGCTGTGGACCGGTACGGACTGGGCGTTGAGTGGAAAGCTCCAAGCACGTACGGAATCACAAACCAGCGTCCTAGACGCGGTTGTTAGTTTTGGAAGCGCTGCTCAGCCCATCGCCGCCTGGAGCGAGTCCAATGGTACCTATTCTGATTTGTATGTCGGCCGCGTCTCGACAGGAGGATGGAGCCCGATCGGTGGTGCCCTGAGCGCGAAACCCGGTACCACAGGCGTAAGGAAACCGAGCCTCCAGGTGGGCCCAACTGGAGCTCCGATGGTGGCATGGCTGGAAGACGATGAGGGAGGAACTTCACGCAACCTGTACGTAAGGCGTTGGTCGGGGACTGCGTGGGAGCCCCTCGGAGAGGGCATCAACGCAAATCCTGCCATTTCAGGGATAGATGATCCGGTTTTGGCAGCGGATGCCTCAGGAGACCCCATCGTGGCTTGGACCGGTAAGGATGGGAACACCACCAACATCTACGTTCATCATTGGGCGGATGGGCAATGGGTGCCTGTGGGCGGCCCATTGAGTGCCAACCCAGGAGCAACAGGAGCAGCACATCCTTCTCTTCACCTCAGTCCCGACGGAGTGCCTATCGTCGCCTGGGACGAGGCCGAAGAGAGCCCGCCGAGCAGGCCGGTACGGCATGTGTACGTCTATCGGCTCAATCGGTAGGAACTCCCTTTCTACCTATAGATGCCAAAGAGAAAGCCCGGGTCCTCGCGAGGAGGAACCCGGGCTTGAACTCACTTCAACAGTCGATGCTTCGTTACTTCATCGAGTAACCGAGCGTGAGCCCGAGCACGTGGCCCTTGCCGTTGTAGGTGCCCTCGTAGCCCACCGCCGTGCTCTTCGTGTCCTTCAGGACGACGAACTGGTAGCCCAGGTCCGCCCGGATCGGATCGAACTTGAAGCCGAGGCCCGCCGAGGCCTTGTACCGGTTGGAATCCGGCAGCTCCGGCGTGAGCGTGTCCTCGGGGCTGGGAATCGGGTCATACGCAGCACCCACCCGCACCAGCACGTTCTTCGTCACGGCGTACTCCGCGCCCACGCGGAAGTTCCAGGTGTCCTTCCAGTTCTTCGCCGCGATGTTCGTCAGCGCCGGGTTCTCGAACTCGATGCCGAACTCCTCGAAGGTCGACCAGAGCACCAGTTGTGCGTCGAACGCGAGCGTCAGGCCCTCGATGGGCGTGAAGCCCACGCCCAGGTTCGCCGTGCCAGGCAGGGTGATCGTCGACTTCAGGTCCTGGTCCACCAGCGTGGTCTGGAACGCCGGGGGGATGTCCTGGAAGTCGCCCTGACCCTTGAAGGTGATCTTCGTGGGGCTGCGGAACGTGGCGCCGACGTCCAGCAGGTTCTCCAGGAGGGTGATGTTGATGCCCGCGTTGTAGCCGAGAGCCCAGCCGCCACCGCCCAGGTTGATGGTGCCCTCGCTGTCGATGAAGTTGATCTTCCGGGTGATCTCCACCGTGCCGCGGACGACATTCAACCCGACGCCGAGCCGGAAGTTCTTGTGCGGCTGGTACGCGAACGAGGGGCTCACGTAGTACGTGGCCAGCTTGGCGTAGTAGCCCCGCGTGCGGAACGGGAAGTCATCCTTCCAGTTGGAGCCTGCGGCGTAGGGCACGTAGACGCCCACGCCGGCGGCCATCGAGTCGTTGATGCGGTAGACGCCGAACAGGTGGGGCGGTGGCACCACCGTGGTGCCCATGTTCTGCTTGGTGCCGCCCTCAGGGGTGAAGGACAGCTTGGGCAGCGTGGTGACGTCACCCACCGCGATGTCGAGCTTCTCCACGCTCAGGATGTTGGAGACGTTGAAGGCGATGGCGGTGGAGTCGTCCGTGACCGCAGTGGTCGCGTACGACATGCCGGTGGCCCGGCCGCTGTGGGTGTCGAAGGAGAAGCCCGCGGCGTGGCTGAGGCCAGCGGCGAGCAGGGTTACGACAGAGAGTGTCTTTTTCATCATGGAGTACGTGTCCTCTCTCGCTGAGGGTTACGGGAGCGCCCCGGTGCCGAGGAACTGGACCACCTGGCCCTGTGCCTGGCCCGTGATCGTGGGGTTGCCTTGGAAGTCGAGCAGGAACGCGTGGCGCTTATCCAGCGGCAGCTCGGCCTCGGTGGGCGTGAACTTGGAGACGTTCACCGTCTTCGGCGCTCCGGTGCGGTTGGCCGCGGCGATGAGCGCCTCGGTCTGCGCGTTGGGGGAGACCTGGTCCTTCTCGATGTACTGAATCAGCGCCTCGCGGCCTGTCGCGGGAGACGCGGGGCCGTTCTCCACGGCGTAGACGTAGTTGATGGGATCCGCCGGGTCGAGGATGGTCTTCCCCAGCACCAGGAACTGATCGAAGCCCGGCGTGCCCGGGGTGAGCCCTTGCGCGCCCAGCGCCGCGATGAAGCCAGCCTTCGCCTGGGCAAAGGCCGGCGAGTTGAACAGCACGCCCGTCAGGTCGCCCGCCGGCACGTTGAACACCGCGTTCTTCACCACCGGAGACGCGGAGGTGTACAGGGGCCCCAGGATGCCGCCGAGGCTCTGGCCCACGTAGTGGATCTTCGTGCCATCGAGCTTGCCGGCGCTCTGCGCCTCGAGCTGGGCGTTGAGGCTGGTGGTGCTCGTGGCCGTGAGCACGCGCTCCAACTGAGCGTGCTCGACCGTGTGCTGACGGAAGTTGTCGCGCGTGGCGAAGAGGTTGGTCAGGTTGAGCATGTTCCAACCGGAGATGTACGGCGTCCCGCTGTTGGACTTGAAGCCACCCTCGCAGGCGCCCACCGTCGGGTCGGTGGTGCTGGTGGGCACGCAGTGGCCCAGGGCTGCTGCGGCACAGATTCCCTCACCGGTGGCCACCGTCGGGTTGCAGGTCGTGGGGGCCACTGGCATGCACCGGCCAAAGGTCGGGCTGGTCGGCGTCACATCGCACGTCGAGCCCGTGTTGCAGGCCTTGTCCGGCGTGTCGATGGGGTTGTTGGACCCATCAACCAGTCCAGCGGCCGCGGTGATGCCGGCGCAGGTGCTGCGGTCACCGTGGAACACGGTGTCCATGGCGATGGTGGCGTGGCCACCCGTGGCCAGGGCATCGAAGAGGGGGAGGACCGTGCCTTTATGGCTCCGGAGGCCGTGGCTGAAGATGGTGACGGGGTAACCGTTCGCGGGCGCGGCCGTGCTGGGCAGCGCCAGCAGGAAAGTCGCGCGCTCGAACTTGGGCTTGGTGGGGTCAAAGACGCCGCGCGGGTCCGTCAGCACGAAGGGCACGATGGCCGTTCCCTGGAAGATCTTGCCGATGTGGTCCTTGGGCAGCGCACCCATTTGAGCCTTCACCTGGGTGGTGACGTCCAGCAGGTAGAGCGGCGCGTTGGGCAGGCCCGCGGCCCCATACTGCGTGGGCAGCGCGTACAGCTTCTGCAGCGTGGACACCGTGCTCTGCGTGGTGAAGGCCCACGCCAGCGAAATCTTCGAGCGCGGGATGCCCGCCTGAGCCAGCACGTCAAACATGGACTTGAAGCCGGCGCGCAGCGGCTCGAGCGCAGCGGCGTTGGCGTCCGACACGCCCGACACCTGGCTCTTGCCGTCCACCACCAGCGGGCTGCTCAGGCGCATCAGCGCGAAGGGCCCCGACGGCGCCACCTGCCGGCCGCGCTCGTCCTTCAGGGCCGTGGTCATCACCGCCGCGTAGGTGGACTTCTCGTCCAGCGGAAGCTGCGGCACGAACTGGAGCTGCTGCGCGTTGTTCGGCGTGCTGCCGTCAGCGTTCTTGCTGGAGGCGCAGTTCAGGCACGCCGTCACGCTCGGGGCCGTGCCGCCGGTGCCCAGCTTGATGAACTTGGTGCCCGCCGCCACGCTGCTCGCGTCCAGGCGGCTACCCGTGTCGATGGGGCCGCGCGTGTCGCTGTTCTCCGAGACGATGGGCGCGGTGGTGGAGAACCCGTCCAGCGTGTTCAGCCCGTTGAGCAGATCCTTCTGCGACTGCGGGGCAGTCGGCGGGATGGGCAGGTTCAGGTGCGTGGTGCCGTCCGCGTTCCGCGCCAGCAGGATGTTGTTGGGGAAGGGGATGATGCTGGCGGCCGGGTCGAACGTGGCCTCCGGCATGTTCATGATGCGGAAGGTCCACAGCAGCACGATGTCCGAGCGGTTCACGCCCTGCGCCACCAGCGCGTCCAGCAGCGGCTTGTACGAGCGGCGCAGCTGCTCCAGGCGCAGCGCGGTAGCCGCCTGGTCCTTGATGCGCTCGGACGGGTCCGTCTTGGTGGAGGGAATGAGGTCCGTGCTGGCCAGACAGTTCGAAGCCGTCAGGTCCTCGCAGGTGACGAGCGACTTCTCCAGCGACGCGAGCGACCACACCGACGAGCCCACCACCTGCTTGCCGCCCACGCCCTTCAGGCCGTTGGCGCCACCCACGAGCGCGATGGCATAGCGGCCACCCTTCGGCCAGCCCGAGGGCGGCGGAGCGACGATGAGCTGGTCCGTGTCCTCGTCATAGGCAATCGTCGGCGTGACGGCCGGCGTGGCAATGGCCGTGCCCGCCAGCAAGTCGATGAACCGCACCGAGTTGGTGTTGACGGTGGTCTTGTCCAGGTCGGCGATCTTCGTGAACGCCGTCACCGAGGTGGGGAAGCCGTTGAGCGTATTCAGGTAGTCCCGGGTGAACTCCTGCTGCGCTGCGGGAGCACTGGGGTCAATGGGCGCGTTGACCAACCCGGTGGTCGAATCAATGGCCAGGTCATTCGGTGTGGGAACAACCACAGGCGAGCCGGCCGGATTGAAGTCCGCGAGCACGACATCCGGCGCCTCATCCTGCTTGATATCTGGGGCGCAGGAAGCAGCACCCAGGGTCAATGCCCCGACGAGCAACAGCTTCTTCATGTTGGGTAACCCCCTCCAAGGTGGGACTACAGCAGCGGCCGGGGGTGGTAGCACGTGCCAGAGGGTTCCGGAAGCCTTGCAAAGTGACGCACTGAGTCACATCCAGGGTAACGTACCTGCTTTCTCCTTCGAGTAGGCTCCCAGCCGCGAATGAACCGAGAAGAGGCCGCCGAGGCTTTGCAGCTCCTGCGTCGCGTCGTCACCCAGGCCCGAGATGACACGGCGCTCCAGAACTGGGGTGTCATCTGGATCCTCCACGCCTTCACCAACGGCGGAGGCTTTCTCGGTACGCACCTGCTGTTTCAACAGGGTTACCGCACGCCGGGCCCCTTCATCCTGCTCTGGGCCCTCGTCATCCCCCTCAACCTGGTGACCATCTTCTGGCTGCAGCGGAAAGAGGCAGCCGGAGTGCGCTCTTTCATCGAGCGGCAGGTGTGGTCCATCTGGACCACGTGCATGGGGGGCATGGTGCTGGTGGCGCTGGCCAACTGGATGATGGGGCTGGACCTGCTCTTCATGCCGTCGGTGGGGTGCATCCTCATCGCCATGTCCTTCTCCGTCATGGGCGCGCTCATGGGGCGGGCCTGGTACGCGGCCGCGGTCATCTACGCGCTGGCCGCGCTGGGCCTGGCACGCATGCCCGAGGTGGGCTTTGGGGTGCTCGGGGGGATGTGGTTCATCACCCAGCTCACCGGTGGACTCTTGCTGCACCGCGCCCGGCGCAAGCGCCTGGCAACCGGCGGTGTTCAGGCGCGACTCGTATGATTCGGCTTACTCCCCCCGAGCTGGCCGTGATGGTGACCCTTGCGATGGAACCGCTCGGGGTCGAGGAGGAGACGATTCTCGACCGGTTGCAGCGCGCGGAGATGCCTCGCGTGGCGGTGGCGGCGGCCCTGCGCGCGCTGGGCAAGCGGGGGATGCTGGTGGAGGAGGATGGCTTCTACATGGCGACCCCGCTCGGGCACGCGGCGCTGCGGGAGACCTACGCCACGCTCGAGCGCGCCCAGGACATGAGCCCCTCCAGCGAGGACATGGAGGAGTGTCCCTCTGTGCCCTGGCTCACCCAGGTGCAGACGGTGTGGGTGGAGGCGCTCTCACTGAACTACGCGGTGGATCCGGCCGAGCTCTCGAAGGTGCTGCCCGCGCCGCTGGAGCCCGAGCTGCACCGGGGCACCGCGTGGGTGCAGGTGCTGATGTCCTCGCTGCGCGAGATGCGTCCCCAGGGGCTCGCGGGGCTGGCGGGCTTCAACTTCTACCAGGTGAGCTACCGCGCGGCGGTGCACTACCGCAATGCGCGGGGGCGCTTGCGGCGCGGCGGCTACTTCGTGCGCAGCGAGACCAATGACGCGCTGATGCGCCGCATCGGCAACACGCTGGCCGAGTTCAAGTTCCACGCGTTCGGCGAGGCGGACATGCTGATGGCCCGCGAGGGGGACCGGCTCTCCTTCGCGGTGGATCCGCTGCCCGAATTCCCGGGTGGGAAGCTGGTGGGGATGCTGGACACACAGCCGCTGGCGGGGCCGCCGGTGGGTTCGGTGTGGCCCAGCCTGCAGGCGCTGCAGGATCCGCTCATCGAGTGCTACGACGCGTTCGGCGTGGCGGACGGGTACATGTACGTGCTCACCATCGACCGGGGGCCGTGGAACGCGCGCTTCGTGAAGCCAGTGGAGCTCTACTGCGAGGCGATGCAGGACGGGATGTTCGCGGGCCATGCCCGGCTGGACTCCGTGCTGCACCTGCGCGAGTGCCCCTACCGCTGGCGCAAGCTGCGGCGCGAGCCCATTCCCGCAGCGGGCTGAATGTTCGCTCGGCCGCCTGCCGTGTACTGGCAGCCGAGCACGGCACGAGGGCTTCGGTTACGCTGACGGTATGAACCGAATGCTCACTGTCGTGATGTTGAGCCTCGCGGTGGCGGGTGTAGCCCGCGCCGAGGGGGCGGGTGGTTTGAAGTGGACGGCTCCCACTGAGTGGACAGCGCAGGGCGAGCGCCCCATGCGCGTGGCGACCTACAGCATCCCCGCGGCCAAGGGTGACACGGAGGGCGCGGAGCTGGCCGTCTTCTACTTTGGCGAGGGCCAGGGCGGCGGCGTGGACGCCAACGTGAAGCGGTGGGTGAGCCAGTTCCAGAAGGCGGATGGCACCTCCGTGGAGAAGGATGCGAAGACGAAGAAGGAGACGGTCGCGGGCTTCCCGGTGACGACGGTGGACGTGAAGGGCACCTACGCGGGTGGCGGTCCGATGATGGGCCCGGCCACGCCCAAGCCCAGCTTCCGGCTCATCGGCGCCATCGTCGAGGGCCCAAGCGGCGCGGTCTTCTTCAAGCTCACCGGTCCGGAGAAGACAGTGGCGGGCGCGGAGAAGACCTTCCGCAAGATGCTCGAGGGAATGAAGAAGGAGTAGTCCGGTGGCCCAGGCGGGCGGTGAGGCGCGAGCTCAATGAGAGCCGGGCTTCACCGCTGCCTTGGTGGGCTGCACGTCCGTGGCTCCCGGCGCCGGTTTCGCAGCAGCCTCGGTGAGCTCCGTCTTGGCGGCGGCCAGATCGGGGATGAGAAGGATCTCGATGCGGCGGTTGCGCGCACGGCCCTTGGGCGTGGCATTGCTGGCCACTGGGTGCGTCTCGCCATAGCCCGAGGCCACGAGCCGGCGCGCCGGGAGTTTCGCCTTCTCCTGAAGGAAGCGCACCACGTTCACCGCGCGCGCCACGGACAGCTCCCAGTTGGTGGGGAACGTGGCGGCGAGCCGCTGAGAAGGAGGGCTGTCATCCGTGTGTCCCGACACCTGGATGCTGCGGCCCTCCACCCCCGCGAGCACCGCGCCCAGCCGCGTGAGCACGCTGGCGCCGCGCTCGGTGAGGGTGGCCTCGCCCGAGTCGAAGAGGATCTTGTCCACCAGGTCCACCTGGATGCGGCCCTCGCCTTGCGACAGACGGATCTCGCCGTCGGCGATCTCCGCCTTCATCTTCTCCTCCAGGTCCTGGAACGTGGCCTTGATGCGGGCCAGCTCCGCGTCCTTCTCTTGCACCGCCTGCGAGAGCTGATCGCGCTCGGTGGAGAGCTGGGTGAGCTGGGTGGACAGCTGCGACTTCTCCGAGTCGATCGCCGCCAGCTTGGCCTCCAGCTCCCGCTGGGCCAGCTCCGCCGCCTTGGCGCGCTCGTGGGCCTTGAGGCCCTCGGCCTCCGCCGCGTCGGCCCGAGTCTGGGCGGTGCGGGAGAGGCCATAGCTGTATCCCACCGCTCCCAGTGCCAGCAGCACCACCAGCACGGTGATCAGCCACGGCATCCACGAGCGCTTCGCCGGCTGCGGAAGCCGCTGCTGATAGAAGGAATCCGACACGCGCCTCTTCCCAGTTGAACCGCGCCGCTAGAACGGGAGCCAGTCTGGCTTCACGCTCTTGGGGTTGGTGATCGAGTGGGCGAGCTGCGCCTTCAGGTCCCCGAACGCCAGGTGGTCCAGGTACATGGCTTCGATCTTCTTCTGGCCCACCTTCAGCTCGGACGTCTTGCCCGTCGAGGTGTTGAGCGCCAGCAGGTTGTCCCCGCCCTTGTAGCTGACCTGGTAGTTCTGCCCGTTCACCGTCACCTGCTCCTGGAAGCGCAGGTTCTTCGGCACGTCGGTGGTGACGTTGGTGCCGCGCGAGCCCGGCACGCGCATGTCATCCAGGAAGTTGCGCAGGAAGTTGCGCGTCACCTCGCGCGTCTGCCCGTCCAGGATGGGGTCCACCTTGGCGTCGTACCCGAAGCCCAGAGTGCTGTCCTGCTGCTTGGGGTTGTCCAGGTTCCACGTGGGCAGGCTGATCATGAACTGGTTGGCCCCCGGAGCCGTCCGGTCCCGGAAGTCCGCCGCGCCCGTGGCGTTGTCCTTGAGGAACGTGTAGCCGTTGACGGCGTTCCACAGCACGTTGGTGGCGTCCAGTTGGCCCGTGGGCAGCGGCTTGGCGGTGCCCACCGCGTTGGTCGGGTGGTTCGAGTCCGGGCTCAGCAGCGCCGCGCCGATCTGCGGCAGGTTGTTCTTCGCGTAGCCCATCGGGAGGTTGTCCAGCGAGCCACCGTCCGTCAGGTGCATGCTGCGGCCCGTGGTGGGGTCCACCATCTGCACGGGCTCGAAGACGCCCGGGATGGCCATGGAGGCGCGCATCGCCAGCGCCACCGGCGTGTCCGGCGTCGTCTCCTGGCTGAAGACGAAGAGCCGGTCCTTCGTGGTGGGGAAGCCGTTGGGGGAGGCGCTGTCGTAGGCCTTGGCCGCCACCAGCTGCAGCGGCACCTTCAGGTCCGCGAAGGTGACAGGCCGGTCCTTGATGCCAGTCAGCTCGCGCAGCTTCGAGTCGAAGAGGTCATACGCGGCCTGCCCATTGAGGAGCCCGCCGTCCTTGAAGTCCAGGTCCACGTCGTACAGCTTCTGCAGCCGCGGATCCTTGGCGATGGCGTCGATCTGCTCGGGCGAGGCCCCCGTGGCCGCGAACGACGCCGCGATGGAGCCCGCCGACGTGCCCGTGAGGCTCGTGGGCACTACGCCCAGCTGGCGCATCTCGGAGAGCATCGCCGCGTAGCGCTTGCCCTTGCCGCCGCCGCCCTCCAGGCTCATGTGCACGCCGATCGGCTTGCCGTCCTGGATGGGCATGCCCAGCTCGGCGCGCTTCGCGGCCACCGAGGCCTGGTACGCCTGTGCCTGCTTCGCCCCGTCCGGCTTGCCGCCGAAGAGGAAGTCCAGCGGCTCGGGCGGCTTCGTCACCGGCGTGCCCGTGGCCAGCTTCGAGGCGGACACCTGGCCGTTCGGCACGTCCTTGGCCATGAACTGCGGATCCACCCACATGGCGCCCGGCTTCGGCGCGGTGGCTCGCGTGTAGCCGTACTTCGCCTGCAGGTCTCCCTCGGCCTTGGACAGCGCCTGCTTCACCTCGTTGTACCGAGGCGAGTTGGGCTTGAGCATGTCCAGCTCCGTGCCCAGCGAGCGCACCTTGCCCAGCGTGTCCCGGAAGTCCTGCGTCTGCCCGGTGAACTTCTTGGCCTCGTCGTCGCGGATCTTCTGCGGCACCACGCGCTCGAGCAGCTTGCGGACCTTGCTCAGGTCCACGTCCAGCAGCTTGTCGAGCGGGATTTGCAGCGGCTTGCCGGTGAGGGTGATGCCCTCCCACGACTTGGTCGCCGCGCCGGCCTGCCCCGTCACTCCGGGGAGGCGGGCCTCGAACGTGTCGACGACTTGGTGGAGGTTCTTGTCGACCTGCTGCGCTACCCGCTGCAGGCCCTGGCCCAGCCTGGCCAGGGGATTGGAGGCGTCGGACTTCTGGGTCGATGCGGCGGGCGTCTCTTGGGGGGTTCGTCTGGGCGAACCCGGAGTCGGCGGCGTGAGTTTGACGGACATGGTGGTGCGGCTCCGGTCCGGAATCTTTCGAAGTGGATCAGCTTGTTTCTCATTATCCTCGAAACTTGTCGGATGTTGTGTCCCCACGGTAGTTGATACACCCACATCGATCGGCACGCGGCTTGCCTAAGGGTTTCCCCGGAACGTGGGCGGCAGTCCTGTGTGGAGGTTGGCGTGGCCAAGTGCATCATCCGGAATGAGTCCCTCATCTCTCGTGCGATCACCTTGTTTCCGAGCGATACGGTGTTGGCCGCGCTCCAGGTGATGCAGCGCTACGGGCTGGCGGTACTGCCCGTGGTGGAGGAATCCCGCGGAGAGCTGATCGGCGAGGTGACGGAGGCGGAACTTTGCCGCGTTGCGGCACGGCTCCCGCTGCTCCCCATTGCTGAAGTTTTGACTGCCAAGGCGCTCGCCGGGGAGGAAGGAATGACCGGGGAGCCGGAGCTGCCGATCGAGGCCGTGGCGGTGTCCGCTGGCAGTGCGCGCTGGTTGCACTGAGCGTGGAGCGGGGTGTGGGGATGGATCGCCGGGGCTGCCATCTGCTGGCCCGTCGACGGGACACCGACCCGGGCCTACCTGCTTTCGAACAACGGCCGGGCAGGAATGACGCCTGCCCAACGGGTCACACTCTGGGGTGGGCTGCATTCTCACGGACAGGTACCAGCCTCATGCCCGTAGCCCCGCGATCCTGCGTGGGCCGTGAGGAGGCGTGGTTATGAAGGCAGTGGCGATCATCCTCGCTGCGGGCGAGGCCCGGAGAATGGCCCACCCCAAGGCGCTCATCGAACACGAGGGCGGCAGGAGCTTCCTTCAGTCGCTCGCGTCCACCTTCGGCAAGGCGGGCTGCGCGGTGATGGCAGTCATCGGCAAGGACGGCGAGGCGGTGAGAGAGCAGCACCCGAGCCTGATGCTGGTGGACAGCCTGCATTGGCAGGAGAGCCCCATGTCCTCCATCAAGGCGGGGCTGGCGGCGGCGCTGGAGGAGGGCGCGGACGTGGTGTTGCTGCACCCGGTGGACATGCCGGCGGTGCGTGCCTCGACGCTCAAGTCGCTGCTCAAGGCGATGGGTGAGCAAGACGAGGGGCTGCGGCCCGAGTTCGAGGCAGCTCCGGGCTTCCCGGTGGTGCTGTCACGCGCGGCGGCCGAGCAGCTGCTGGGCTCGAACGCGACGCAGCTGGATGCGGCGCTGCACGGTGTGAAGCTGCGCAGGGTGTCCGTGAAGGATCCGGGCGTGCTGGTCAACATCAATACGCCGGAGACCTATGAGCGGCTCTTCGGAATGCAGCCGAAGCTGGCGCCTCCGCCGAAGCGGCGCGGCAAGAAGACCTCCGTGGGGGGCATGTCCATGCCGGACGCGGGGATCGAGATGTCCGCCTCCCCGGAGGAGTGACGCCCGGCCCCGGTTAGAAGATGAGGCCCGCGCCGACAAACGGGCCGGTGAAGACGTCCCGGTGGACCTCGCCGTCCACCAGGCCCGCGTCGTCCAGCAGGAGCGTGCGCCACCCGGCGCGGAGGACCCATGGGTTGAGCTTGAGGGCCAGCGCCGCCTGCGCGTCCGCCTGCCGGTACGGGAAGGGCGTGCCCTGGAGACGCAGCTCGAAGTCCAGGGGGCCTCCGAGCCGCGCCTCGAACGAGGTGCCGAGGCTGGGACCGTAGACGATCAGGTCCGGGGCGTGCGCCGAGGTGAAGCCGGCCTCCACGCGCCAGCGCAGGCGGTCCTGCGCGACGAGGGCGTAGGTGAGGTGCACGCCGGCCACGGTGATGGAGTCCGAGCCTCCCGAGCCATCATCCGTGGGCAGCGCGAGCCCCGTGAGGCGGCCCTCCAAGCCCAGCTGCTCGCCCTCAATGGCGAGGGACAGGTTCATCTGCGCGCCACCGCCCGCAGACCCTGCCTCCAGGCCCAGGCGCAGTGGGCTGTAGAGGGTGTCCTTGCGCGGTGAGTGGACCTCCACGCTCGGGGCGGGAGCGACGTAGTTCGGGACGGGAGTGACGTAGTAGCTCGGCGGAGGGGGCGCGTAGTAGTCCGGCTCGTGAGCGGGCTCGACGACGACGACACGCGGCGGCGGAGGAGGCGGCGGGCGGCTGCTGCCCACGGGCGAGGCACCATGGGTGCTGCTCGAGTTCACCGCCGAGGCGTCATGGACTCGGGGAGCGGGTGACTCGCGGCGCTCCTCCTTGTCCTTCTTCTTCTCTTCCTTCTGCTGCTCGGAGTCACTGGAGTTGGAACGCTTGCCGAAGCGGGCCTCAGCGTTGGAGGCGGAGAAGAACAGGCTCGCGGCGAGCGCGGCACACAGCAGGTTCTTGGGAGCAAACACGGTCCAACTCCTGGGCGTCAGCCTTGCGGCTCGATGCAGGCTTGGACGGCTGCTTGCCTCGAAAATTCAGCAGCGGATCAGAACGTGAAGCCAGCGCCGAGGAACGGGCCACCGAAGGCGTCCGAGTGCGCCTCGCCCTCCACCATGCCGTTGTCGTTCAGGTAGAGCGCGCGCCACCCGCCACGCACCACGAGCGCCTGGAGGCGCAGGGCGAGCGCGGCCTGGGCGTCGAGCTGCTGATAGGGGAACGGCGTGGCCTGCGCGCGCAGCTCCACATCCACCATGGGCAGCAAGCAGCCCTCGAGGGAGACCGCGAAGCTGGGAGCCGCGACGGACAGGTCCGGCGCCTGGGCGCCGCTGAGCCCGCCCTCGATGCGCACGCGCAGGTTCTCGCGGGCGACCACCGCGTAGGTCAGGTGCAGGTTCGCCAGCTTGATGCTGTCGCTCCCGGCTGTCCCATCATCCGTAGGCAGGGTCAGCTCGGTGCCGCGCACATCCATGCCCATGCGCTCGCCCTCGAAGGCCAGGAACAGCGAGATGCCTGTGCCACCTCCCACGGAGGCGGCATCTACGCCCAGCCGGACGTTGGAGCCGAGCTTCTCCGAAGGGGTTGCGGCCACAGTGCTCGTCGAAGCGGTCTCGGGGAGCTCACTGACGGTCGCGGGCACACGCGTCGAAGTCACCTCATACGTCTCATATGTCTGGGGAGACGGCGTATCCGCGAGGATCTCGAGGAGGGTGAAGAAGGCGCCGACCGCATTGCCCGGCTCCGACCGGCGAGGAGGAGGGGAGTAGGAGGTACTTCCCCCGGCGTCATCGTCGTCGCTGTCCGAGGACGAGGACTCTTCGCCCACGGCGGTGGCGTCGTGGACCTTGGACTTCTTCTCTTCCGTCGAGCTGGAGCGTTTGCCGAAGCGCGCCTCCGCCTCGGAGGAAGAGAAGCTCAACCCGATGACAGCCGCGGCCACCAGCACGTTGCGGAGAGAGGACACGGACGGCCTCCTGACGGGGATGCGCCTGACATCGCGCGCGTAGGCGCATGACGGGAGGCGGCCCCTCAATATTCACTGCTCCATTTAGAACGCGAAGCCGAGGCCGACGAATGGACCGCCGAAGGCGTCCTCGTGCACGACGTCGTCCACCCAGCCCATGTCGTTCAGGTAGAGCCCGCGCCACCCGCCGCGCAGCACCAGCGCGTTGAGGTGGAGCGCCAGCCCCGCCTGCGCATCGAGCTGACGGTAGGGGTATGGGGTGGCCTGCGCGCGCAGCTCCAGGTCCAGGTTTCCCACCAGGCCCGCGTCGAGCGACAGGGCGATGCTGGGGCCCAGCGCCGTCATGTCCGGCGCGTGCGCGGTGCTGATGCCGCCCTCGATGCGCAGCCGGGCCCTCTCCGTGGCGACCAGCGCATAGGTGAGGTGAAGGTTCATCAGCGTGATGTTGTCCGTGCCCTGCGTCCCATCATCCGTGGGCATCAGGAGCCCGATCGCTCGCGCATCGAAGCCCGCGCGCACGCCCTCGACACCCAGGAAGGCGCTCAGCCCGCCCACGGTGTTCATGGCCGCGCCGTCCACGCCCAGCCGCACGCTGGTGGTGGGCTCCGGCCGGGCGGGCCGGGATCGCGTCACGACGGGAGGGGCCTCCACCTGGACCTGCTGCTGCGGCGGCGGCTGAGGAGGAGGGGGCGGCGTCGACGCGTAGACCACCGGGCGCGTTTCGACGAGGAGCGTCAGAACGACATCCGCCAGGAACGCCCAGCCCGAGGACTTGCGGTGACGGCTGCGGCGCGGGGCGTCGTCGTTGTCGTCGTGGGACTTCTTCTCGGAGGAGTCGCTCGAGCTGGAGCGCTTACCGAAACGGGCCTCCGCGCTCGGGGCCGAGAACAGCACGGCAGTGGCCAGCGCGGCACACAGCAGATTGCGGATGGACGACACGGTCCAACTCCTGAGCAGGGGGGCCGCCACGGCCTCGGCCGGTGCGCATGGACGGTGCCTGCTGGGATTTATTTAAACCGCAGATCCGGCCGAGCAAGCAAGCCTGGGGCGGTGCTGGTAGTGCGCGCCCCAGGCGGGTATGTCCACTGCATGGACAGTGCGACCGCGGGATCTGCCCGCTCCGCCTTCGCCCACCTCGACTTCCGTCTGTACCAGGCCGCCCGCCTCTTCATGACGCTCGGGGTGCAGATGCAGTCCGTGGCGGTGGGGTGGCACGTCTATAGCCTCACCCAGCGCCCACTCGATCTGGGGTATGTGGGACTCGCACAGTTCCTTCCTGCCGTGGTGCTGTCGCTCGTCACGGGAGACACGGCGGATCGGCACGACCGGCGCAACGTGCTCCTGAGCTGCTACGTCACCATGGTGGTGTGCGCGCTGCTGCTGTTCGGCATGGCGTGGACAGGCACGAAGGAGACGTGGCCGCTCTACATCGTGCTGGTACTGATTGGCACCGCGCGCGCCTTCGCGGGGCCCGCGGGCCAGTCGCTCGTGTCCCACTTGGTGCCCGCCCAGCACCTGTCTCAGGCCGTGGCGGTGAACTCGACGGTGTTCCAGGTGGGCACCATCGCAGGCCCCGCCGTGGGCGGCCTGCTCTACAGCGCCGTGCACGCGAGCGGCGTGTACCTCATCTGTGCCGCGATGATGGCCGTGGCCGCGACGATGCTCGCGCTCATGGAGGTGCGCACGGGGCGCATGGATCGGGCGGCCACCTCGTGGCAGCGGCTGCTCGGTGGCATCCGCTACGTGTGGCGGCAGAAGGTGGTGCTGGGCGCCATCTCGCTGGATCTCTTCGCGATGCTGCTCGGCGGCGCCACAGCCCTGCTGCCCATCTACGCCAAAGAGATCCTCCACACCGGGCCCTGGGGCCTGGGCCTGCTGCGCAGCGCCCCGGCAGTGGGAGCGGCCCTCATCGCGGTGTCCATGGCCATGTTCCCACTGCGGCGCAACGCCGGGGTGGTGATGCTGGTGTGCGTGGCCATCTTTGGCCTGGCCACCATCGTGTTTGGGGTGTCGAGCCACCTGGTGCTGTCGCTCGTGGCCCTGGTGGTGCTGGGCGCGTCGGACATGGTGAGCGTGGTCATCCGGCAGACGCTGGTGCAGCTCGCCACGCCTCCGGAGATGCGCGGACGCGTGAGCGCGGTGAACATGGTGTTCATCGGCGCCTCCAACGAGCTGGGCGAGTTCGAGTCCGGCCTCACCGCCGAGTGGCTCGGCGTGGTGCCCGCAGTGGTGCTGGGGGGCGTGGGGACCTGTGCCGTGGTGCTGCTGTGGGCGTGGCTGTTCCCGGACCTGCGCCGCATCGCCCGCGCCGATGATGTGAAGCCGTTGGGCGCCTGAGCAGAAAGCCGCGCGTTCCCAGCCACCGTTCTTGGGAGATGCGCCTGCCCGGCGCAGCCCGTTCCCACCCGTCTGCTTGTCGGACAGGAGGGCCAGAGCCTGCCAGTCAGGGGGCGCCAAGCCTGGTTCTCCCGCAACCTATCTGTCAGGTCGTCACAGGTTGTGCGTGCAGCGCCCTACTTCATGGGTTACCTTGAGTGAGGACCCGTCGTAGGGCTGAGAACGCTTATGTGGCTTCGCCGTCTTTGGAAGGCACGTCCGCAAGTGCCTGAACTTCCTCAAGAAACGGACTCGACGGGGACGCCTCCCGCCTGGGCTGCGCCTTTGGCAGAGGCGGTCCAGAAGTCTGCTCGTGCTCAGGCCCGGTGGGGGCTTCAGCTCGAGGAACTGGAGCGCAAGCTGGAAGGGGGGTTCGCCGACCTGCGCAGTGCCCTGCTGTCCTCCCTGAGCGCGCCTCCTGGTGCTCCCTCGCAGGTAGCTCCCGAGTGGAGCGAGCTGTTGGATGCGCTGGATCTGCTGGAGGAAGCCATTCGTCTGGCGGACCCAGCGCTGGCGCCCGGGCTCAAGGGGGTCGTCGCCCGGCTCGAGCGCTCCCTCTCGCACGCGGGGATGACCCGCGTGGCGCCCCTCGGTCAGCTGCCCGACGGACGCCTGTTCCGCGTCGTGGGCACGGAGCCTCGTCCGGGGCTCGCCGAGGGCTCCATTGCGCGCGTCGTCCGGGCCGCCGTCCTTCGGGGCGGAGCCCTTCTTCGAGAGGGCGAAGCCATCACCGTGAGGAACCGTCCATGAGCCATGCCTTTGGAATCGATCTTGGCACCACCAACTCGGTCATCGCCCACCTTGTCGAGGGCCGCCCCGTGGCCTTGCCCATTGATGGCAGCCCTATTGTGCCCTCGGTGGTGCTCTATATGGATGAGCGGGTCGTGGTGGGGCGTGAGGCCCGCAACCTCGAGCTGCAATGGCCTGAGCGGTGTGTCCGTTCGGTGAAGCGCAAGATGGGGATGGCTGCCCACCGCTACTCCTTGGCTGGCCAGGAGCTGGCTCCGGAGCAGATCTCCGCCGACATCCTCTCCGCGCTCAAGCAGGGCGCGGAGAAGGCCACCGGCCATCCCGTGAGGGATGTCGTCATCACCGTTCCTGCCTATTTCGATGACGCTCAACGCCGGGCGACCTTGGAAGCGGGTGAGCGCGCGGGGCTCCAGGTGCTGCGGCTGCTCAACGAGCCGACCAGCGCCTCGCTCGTCTATGACAGGCTCTTGCCTCCCGAGGCCGCGGGCCGTGACGAGCCGGAGATCCTCCTCATCTATGATCTCGGCGGCGGCACCTTTGATGTCTCGGTGCTGGAGGTCTTCCAAGGGGTGCGCGAGGTGCGCGCCACCGCAGGCAATACCCGCCTGGGCGGTGACGACTTCGACGACAAGCTGCTTCAGCTCTTCCTGGAGGAGCTCAAGCGCCATCAGGGAGTGGATCCTCGCGAGGACGTGCGCGCCATGGCGAGGCTCCGCCGGCTGGCCGAGGAGACGAAGATCCGCCTGTCGCAGGACATCGCGGTGCACGTGCGCGAGGAGTTTCTCACCCATGCTCAAGGAAGGCCCATCCACTTGGAGCTGGAGGTGCGGCGGCGCACGTTCGAGGCGCTCATCGAGCCGCTGCTCGAGTCCACCGTGACGCTGGCTCGACAGGTGGTTCGGGAGGCCTCGCTTGAGGGGCAAGCCTTGTCGCGGATCTGCCTGGTGGGGGGCTCGACCCGGATTCCCCGGGTGCGGGAGCTTCTCGAGGACGCATTCGGCGCCGACATCCACGAGGAGGTGGATCCAGATCTGGCGGTGGGGCTGGGCGCCGCCATCCAAGCAGGGCTTCTGACAGGTGAGCCGGTGGACCGCATCCTCGTGGATGTGGCCTCCCACAGCCTGGGGGTCCGCGTCTTCGGTGAGGGCGACGAGCTGCGGGCTGAGCCGGACACCTTTGCCCCGGTCATTCGCCGCAACACGGTGATGCCCGCGGTGAGAGTCCAGGAATTCTACACCTTGTTACCCGAACAGGAGCGGATTCAGGTCGATGTCTTCCAGGGCGAGTCCCCTCGGGTCTCGGAGAACACGCGGGTGGGAAGCTTTGACTTTCCGCTCGAGCGGCAGCCCGCGGAGTCTCCGGTGAGGGTGGAGTTCTCGTATGACCTCAATGGCGTGGTGAAGGTCTTCGTCAGCCAGCCTGGCACGGCCAATGCGAAGACCGTGGCGTTGTCGGTCGCTGACGCAGGCAAGGGCGCCCAGGTTCCAGCGGCGGAGCAGAGCGCCGTGGTGCGCAAGGGGCGGGCGTTGCTCGAGCAGCTCGCGCCTGCGCCACGCGCCGCGCTTCAGCTCCTGCTGGAGCGGTACGCACAGAGCGAGGGCCTGGCACGGGAGCGTGCCGAAGAGGCCTTGTTGGACTTCTTCCTCGAGCACGAGCCGCAGCATCTGGAGCCCTGAGATGGCCCGGCACGACCGCGAAGAGCGCCAGCATCGCCGGTGGCACGAGGACGCGCGGAAGTATCTGGAGCGAGGAGACCTGGAGGGCGCCTTGCCCGTGTTGCTCCGGCTGCCCAGGCCGCTCCGGGACGGCCTGCTTCCCCGTGCGGCCGAGCTGTTTCGGGGAGCCGTGCGTGAGCAGCACCGTCGTGGTGCCTGGGGGATGCTCGGGACGCTGGCCGCGCGAGCGGATGTGGAGCCAGGACTCGTGGAGCATGGCGTGGAGCCCGAAGAGGCTCGGGCCACCTACTGGCCGCTGATGTGGGCCGCAAGCCGTGCCCGCGAGTGGGCGCGGGCTCGCAGGCTGTGGCAGCCCCTGGCCGCAGAGGGCCAGTCGCGCGCGCCCGAGCTGGCCGGAGCCGTGGAAGCATGGCTCTCCACGGAGGGGGACCCCGCTGCCGAGTCCGTAGCGCCCCTCCTCGCGTGTCTGCCTGCCGTGGATCCGCGCTTGGGTGTCGAGCCCGCACGGCCGCATGCCCATCTGATGCGGCCTCGCACGGCTGAGGCCGTGGAAGGGGCTGTTCTGGCGCTGTATGCGAGGGAACCCTACTCCGTGTTCGCCAACCGCGTGCAGATATGGGCACGAGAGGTTCCTGACTCGATGGGCCGGGCGGTGTGGGAGCTGGCCGCGCAGCTGGCCGCGCGCGAGCTGTGGCTCCGGGTGGAGGCGGCACAGAGGGTGGAGGGGTTGCGGGAGCCTGCCTTGCTGTTGGCGCGGGCCGCGGGAGAGGTGAGGGACTCGCCGGCCATCGCCTCCCTGGCGCTGCAGGCCCTGAGGGTGGTGACGGGAGGGCTTCCGCCCGATGGAATCTCACGCGAGGAAGAAGCCGAGCCCTGGTGTGCGCTGGCTCAAGCTGCGGCGTTTCCACCAGACACCCGGCACTGGGTGGTGCAGGCCGTGTCCGGGGTGCGCTTCTCCGATGCCGCCTTGCCCCGGGCCTTGCGTCTGTGTGAGGCGCTGTTGCTCTTGGAGCCTAATGCCGCGCTGTGGGCTCGGGCCGTGCTCCTGTGGGACGAGCGCGACCCCGAGGCGGCCCTGGCCCCAGGCTGGCTTCAGGAGGGGCTGAGCCGGCTGCTTCGGGCGCAGCTGCCGGCCTTGTTGTCCTGGCTGGCGGCGGCCGAACACTCCGAGCGCGTTGCGTTGACGGAGTGCGTGGCCGCCACGTTCAAGCGCGAGCTGGTGGAGTCCTGGGTCGATGCCTGCTGGGAGGCTGCCGACGAGGAGCTCAAGTACTTGTTGAGCCACGCGGTGGTGATCTTGCTGGACCGGACGCGTGACACGAAGGTGAAGCAGCAACTGGAGCGCCTGCTGCGAGGCGCGCACAGCGTGGAGGCTGCGGAGAGATTGCTGGAGATGGGAGGGATGCTCCAGCAAGCCGAGGCCCTCATGGAGCTGTCACCCGAGGGACTTCGCATCTGGCGCCGGTTTGCTCCTCGGATGTTGCCCTACCAGGTGGAGTTCTTGAACGAGGCGGTGATTCAGGCCTCCTCGGACGCGGAGGCGTGGGACGCCGCCACGCGCTATCTGGATGCCCGCGGCAGTGATGCGGCCTACCTGGACGTCTTGCTGGCGATGGATGGGACCGGGAGGGAGGAACTCTCCCGGCGTACCCGGGCCCGCTGGCTGGAGCAGCGCTCGAAGGATGTGCAGGCGCTCGCCGAGGCGGTGGTGGCCTGCGAGCGCAAGGGGGCTCCTTTGAAACATCTGCTGCCCCTGCTGGAAGCCTTCCTCCAGGCTTTTTCGGGGCAGCCCCCCGCCGTGTCCTCTCCTGCCGTGAAGCACGCGCAGATGCTGGCACGCATGCATCGGGTTCGCCCGCGCAAGCCCAAGGCCTCGAAGAACAAGGAGTCGTCGAAGACGCCAGTTCAGCGCAAGCGCTCCAGGAAGTTGTCCCTGGTGAAGCCTCCCACGGGAGAGGGAACCTCCTGATGAAGACTTCAGAAGATCCCTTCGTCGTGTTGGGCCTCCAGCCCACCCTGGATGTCGCCACCATCAAGCGCGCTTATTTCGCGGCGCTGGCGCGTCACCCGCCTCACCAGGACCCTCAGGGATTTGGCCGGCTGCGCAGCGCCTATGAGGAGCTCACCCGGCCGGGAGGGTTGGCTGCGGCCTACCTTGCCAGCCCCGTGGACGTGCGGAGGCTGGCCAGCGAGGCCCGTCAGCGCTTCGATGCAGCACTCCAGAGTGCCTCCGAAAAAGCAGCCACCCTCCGGGACAAGGAAGAGGCCAGCGCACAGTTCCTCGAGCGGTGCTCGCGAATGCAGTGGGAGGAGGTGCTCCGGGTTTGTGGCGGGGAGGGGGACCGTTGAGTTGCTGAGCTCAGCGCCGGCCGGAGCGCTTGCCGGACTTGGCTGGGTCGGGCTGCGCCTTCGCGGTGACGAGGGGGGGCGGCGTGGGCTCGAGCACCGCGAGCAGCGACGCCGGGGGCACGGGCATGGGCGTCAGCTCCAACTCCACGCGCCGGTTGCGCAGCCGGTTCTGCGGCGAGTCCATCGGCACCTCGGGCCGGAACGAGGCCTGACCCGTGGCGCTCAGCCGCTCCGGCGCCATGCTCACGGGCGCCCCGAGCAGCGCGCGGACCACCGTGGTGGCTCTCCTGGAGGACAGCTCCCAGCTCGTTTCGGTGGTCTCGCCACCCGGAGCGGAGGGCATCTCGTCCGTGTGCGAGGACACCTGCACCGCATGGCCTCCCACGGAGGCCAGCACCGTGCCCACACGCGTGAGCACCTCCTGGCCCTTGGGCAGCAGTGCGGACTGGCCGGGCTCGAAGAGGAGCCGCTCGGAGAGCTCCACGCGCAGGGACTCGGGGCGGGACGCATCGAGCCACACGTCGCCTTGCGCCAGCTCCGCCTTCAGCTTCTTCTCCAGTGTCTGCCGGGCCGCCTCGCGCCGGGCGAACTGTGCGTCTGCCTCACGCGCCTTCTTCGACTCGCTCTCATGCTGAGCCGTGGTGCCCGTCTGGGACTGCTCCAGCACTTTCAGCCGGCGCTCCATGCTCGCGCGCAGCAGCTGCAGCTCTTCCACCCGTGCCTCGGATTCCAGCGCCTGCTGCTCCAGCTGGGCATTGCGCTCCAGCAGCGCTGAGACCGACTGGGAGGCCATCAGCCCCCCTCCTGCCGCCGCCACCCCCACCCCCGCCAGAAGCGCCCACGGCAGCCACGGCTTGCGTCGCCACTCCGCTGCGCTTCGGGCTGCCTCCATGCCGGCCTCCGCTGCCGAATTGTTGGAGTCCCAACGCTAGCGGCCTTCCAGGGGTGGGCCTCAAGGCGAGCAGCGGCGGCGCTCTGCCACATCCTTAGAGGGTTTGGCGGCCGAAGCTTCGTGCCGCAGCGCGTCGCCCCTGCCTCTTCCAACCAACCGCGTCTCCTCGCCCACTTCGCTCCAGAGGGTGGGACGTGGTATCCGGTTCGTCCCCTTTTTGGAGGAGCGCAGGAGAGGCATGGCCATTGGGTGCGTGGTGCTGGACTTCGACGGAACCTTCACCGATGTCGCGGCGGAGGGCGCACCCTTCGTTCGCCACTTCAAGAGCCACTTGGCGGAGATGCTCGGAAAGGATCCGTCCACCCTCGAAGCTGTATGGCGCGACGAGGAGGCTGCGGTGCTCGCTGGCGCGCACGCGTTCGGTTGGGACGTGGGAGGCCGCACCGTGGCACCGGCCACGGCGGATCCGTACCTGCTGTCCAACTGCGTGGCCCGTCAGCTCATGGGACGCTACAACGCGTTCCCCGTCGAGGCCGAGCGCCACGAGGCCCTCCAGACGCTCTACCGGGAGGCCTACAAGCTGACCGGCATGGCCTTCAAGCCCGAGGCGAAGGAAGTCCTCGAGGCGCTGCTCGCCACGGGGTTGCCCATCTGGGTGGTGACCAACGCGCACACGGACTTGGTGGATGCCAAGCTCGACAAGCTGGCGCCCAAGGGCCGCGAGCGGCTCCAGGTGAAGGGCGATGCGCGCAAGTACCTCATCGAGGAGCCTCAGCCCTCGGATGCGCGCTTCGCTGCCCTGCCCGAGTCCATCTCCTTCGCCCAGGGCCTGCTGCCGCGCCCCGTCTACCTGCGGCGCGGCCGGTACTACGAGGCGCTGAGCGACATCTGGAAGCGGACGGGCACGAGCCCCGAGGCCACACTGGTGGCCGGCGACATCTATGAGCTGGACCTCGCGCTGCCGGCGGCGCTCGGGGCGCACGTGCAGTTCGTCGCGCGCGACAACTCGCTCCCGTACGAGGTGAAGGCCATGGAGCAGCTGGGGCCTCGCGGCGGCGTGGACCGGAGCCTGCGGGGCATTCTCCCCCGGCTGCGCGGCTGAGCACGGGCCCAAGTCACACCTGGGGCGATATGGGCGGTCCTGGCTGTCGTTGAACGCCACAGACCGAGAGGAGCCCATGCGCCCCACCCGAATCCTGTCCCTCGCCGCCGCGGCCGCGCTGTCTGGAGCGTGTGCCACCTCGGGTCAGCTCCATGACATGCGCCTCTTCGCCGAGCGCCCGCCCAAGCCCGCCGACTGCCAGTTCGAGGTCTACGAGCAGCGCGAGCCGCCGCAGGAGTACGAAGTCATCGGCCTGCTGAGCCTCACCGGCAACGAGTGGCAGGGGGCGAAGGGCCGCAAGGCGCTGCTGCGCGACACGGTGTGCCAGTCGGGCGCGGACGCGGTCATCCTCTCGCGCCCCGTGGAGCGCAAGGGTGCCGCAGGGCGCATCTACGAGTACGAGGCGCAGTTCGTCTCCTTCTCGCCCGGTGTGCTCGAGCCCGCCGCGCTGCCAGACAAGCCCGCCGCCGAGGCTGGCGCCATCGTCGTCCCCAGCGGCATGGAGTGGCCCGAGGAGGCCATCGGCGAGTCCACCCGCAAGTGGGAGCCCCAGAAGACTCCACCGCCCTCGAAGTAGCCCGCTCCCCAAAGCATGGACGCCCAAAGCACGAAGCCCCGCGTCCCAGGGAGGGAGCGGGGCCTCGTTCGCTTCAGGCGGGAGCCTCGGTGCTTAGGCCTTGGCGCCCGGCGTGGGCTGGAACACCTCGTTGAACTCGCCGATGCCCTTGTTCAGCGCGGACTTGATGTCGGCGGTGAGCTCGCGCTTGGAGGCGATGTCCTTGGCCACCTGCGGGTGCTTGCCGTCCATGAACTCGTTGAACTCGCGCATGTAGCGCGGCACGTCCGCCACCGGCACGTTGCGGATCCACCCGCGCTTGTTCGGGTCGTCCTTGTTCGTCGCCGCGTAGATCTGCATGACCTGCTTCTCGACGGGCAGGGGCTCGTACTGGCCCTGCTTGAGCAGCTCCACCAGGCGGGCGCCGCGCGCCAGCGTCTCCTGGGTGGCCTTGTCCAGGTCCGAGCCGAACTGCGCGAAGGCCGCCAGCTCGCGGTACTGCGCCAGCTCCAGCTTCATGGAGCCTGCCACCTGCCGCATGGCCTTGATCTGCGCCGCGCCACCCACGCGCGACACCGAGAGACCCACGTTGATGGCCGGACGCACGCCGGCGAAGAACAGGTCCGTCTCGAGGAAGATCTGCCCGTCGGTGATGGAGATGACGTTCGTCGGGATGTAGGCGGACACGTCGCCGGCCTGCGTCTCGATGATGGGCAGCGCGGTGAGCGAGCCGGCGCCCTCGGCGTCGGACAGCTTCGCGGCGCGCTCCAGCAGACGGCTGTGGATGTAGAACACGTCACCCGGGTAGGCCTCGCGCCCCGGCGGCCGGCGCAGCAGCAGCGACAGCTGGCGGTAGGCCACGGCCTGCTTGGACAGGTCGTCGTAGATGATGAGCGCGTGCATCTTGTTGTCGCGGAAGTACTCGCCCATCGTCACGCCGGTGTACGGCGCGAAGAACTGCATGGGCGCCGGGTCCGAGGCGTTGGCGGCCACCACCGTGGTGTACTCCATGGCGCCGAACCGGGAGAGCTTGTCCACCACCTGCGCCACCGTGGACTGCTTCTGCCCGATGGCCACGTAGATGCAGTAAACGTTCTGGCCCTTCTGGTTGAGGATGGTGTCCAGCGCGACGGCCGTCTTGCCCGTCTGGCGGTCACCGATGATGAGCTCGCGCTGACCGCGGCCGATCGGCACCAGGGCGTCCAGCGCCTTGAGGCCCGTCTGCAGGGGCTCGTGCACGCTCTTGCGCTTGACGATGCCGGGGGCCTTGATCTCCAGGCGGCGGTTCTCGGTGGACTGGATGGGACCCTTGCCGTCCAGCGGCTCGCCGAGCGCGTTCACCACGCGGCCCAGCAGGCCCTTGCCCACCGGCACCGAGGCAATCTGAGAGGTGCGCTTGCAGGAGTCGCCCTCGCGGATGTCACGGAACTCGCCCATGATGGCCACGCCGACGTTGTCCTCCTCGAGGTTGAGCACCAGGCCGCGGACGCCGTTCTGGAACTCAACGAGCTCGCCGGCCTGCACGCTCTCCAGGCCGTAGATACGGGCGATACCGTCGCCCACGGAGAGCACGGTGCCAGTCTCGGCAACGGTGACCTTCTTGCCGTAGTCCTTGATCTGCTCCCGGATGATTCTGCTGATCTCGTCGGCGCGGATTTCCATGAACTCTTCAGTCCTCTGAAGTGGGGTGGCTCCAGGGCCACCCAGAAGCCAAAGCGGGCCCCCCTTACCACGCGCTCCCCAGCACCGCAACGCGATCGGTCAGCTGAGGGCTCCAGAGGGCTCATCGGCCCGGTTAGCGCCCCATTCCCCACCTCATTCCGGCCGGAAACCGCCCTCAGGACGGGTTCAGCGGGAGGAGGGCCGCCGGGGCAGCCAGACCTTGAAGCTGGTGCCTTGCTCCAGGCTGGACTCCACGGTGATGCGCCCTCCGTGGGACTCGGCGATCTGCTTGGCGATGTAGAGCCCCAGCCCCAGGCCCTCGCCGGCCGGACGCTTGCCCCGGCGGAACGGCTCGAAGATGGCCTCGCGCTCCTCGGGAGGCAGCAGGGGGCCCTTGTTCAGCACCGTCAACAGCACTCCGGACGGCTCGCCCTTCACGCTCAGTTGAATGGGGATGTCCTGGAAGCCGTGCCGCAGGGCGTTCTGCAGCAGGTTGTCCAGCAGCTGCGCCAGCCGCGCCTCATCCCAGTGGCCCGCCAGGTCGCCCTCGGCGGAGGGGACGATGGGGTGCTCGGGGTGGGCCAGCCGGTACTCCTCCACCACGCGCTCGACGACCGCTCCCATGACCATGGGCGCGGGAGTCACCGGGATGCCTCCCGCCAGCCGGGCCCGGGTGAAGTCCAGCAAGTCATGGATCATCCGCTCCATGCGCCGGGACGCGCGGCCCATGATGGTGAGCTGGCGGGCCTGGCGCTCCTCCAGCTTCCCATCCATCTGGAGCACCGAGATGCCCAGCTGCAGGGTGTTCAGCGGGGTGCGCAGGTCATGCCCCACCACGCCCAGCAGCTGCTCGCGCAGGTACTCGGCGCGCGTGGCGGCCTCCTCGGCGGCCTTCTTGCCCGTGAGGTCCCACAGGGCCACCAGGAACGCCGTCTTGCCGTGGAAGGGAACTTCGCGCCCCAGCACCTGGATGGGGACGCGCTGGCCACCCGGGCGCAGCACGGTCAGCTCGTACGGCAGCTCCGACCCTTGGTAGTCCTGGGCCGTCTTGCGGGACTCGGGGGCCAGAAACCGGCTGAGCGGCTGGCCCACGAGCCCCTCCAGGGTGTACCCGAAGAGCGAGGCACTGCCGCGGCTGGCCTCCACCACCGTGCCCTTGGTCAGCAGCAGGTACCCGTCGCAAGACAGGTCCAGCAGGGCCTTCAGCCGGGACTCGGACTCGCGCAGCAGCTCCTCTTCCCGCACCTGGGCCGTCTCGTCCTGCAGCAGCAGGGTGAGCCCGGCCAGGGTGCCGCCGGAGACCGCGGGCAGCAGGGTGAGCCTCAGGTGGAGCTTCTCCCCCTGAGGGGACGGGTCCGACACCACCGCCACCCGCTCGCCCGGAATGGCCTCTCCAGCCAGCGCGCGCGCACAGAGCGGCAGCAGCGCGGGCGCCAGCCCCGGCCAGAGCTCCGCCACAGGGCGGCCGAGCTGGTACGAGGGGGGATGCGCTGTCAGCTCGGCCAGCGTGTCATTGGCCCAGCGCAGGCGCAGCTCCCGGTCCAGAAAGCCCAGCGCCCAACCTGGTGCGTTGAGCAGGGTTTGAAGCAATGGGCGGGCCTCTTCCGGCACCGCCAGGGGCAGTGCGCCGAGGGTGTTGAGCGGAAGAGCGGGCTGCGCCATGAGCAGGTCGGCCAAGAGTCGCGGACTTCGGTCCGCACAATGTGGCGCAGTATACCCTGTCTCACGGCGTACAGGAAATGCGGGGCTTGCGGGCTGACCAGAGGCCAACAGAACCTGCCGCGTAGGGTGCTGGCGCGGGAAATTTCCTCCCCGCGCCGACGGGTACCGCGGCTACTGCTGCTTGAGGGCGCGGCGCATCTGCTCCAGCTGGGTGCGGACGCTGCCGTCGAAGAGGACGCTGCCCACCTGCGCCGACACGCCACCCAGGAGGCTGGGGTCCTCGCGGGACTCGAGGATGACGTCGCGCTGGGTGAGCTGCTGGAGGCTCTTGCGCAGCTGCTCCACGGCGTCCGGGGCGAGCTTGGAGGCGCTGGTGACGTGGCCACGCACGCGGCCGGAGCGGGCATCCGCCATGTCGCGGTACACGCGGGCGATGTCCGGCAGGTAGACGAGGCGGTTGCGGTCCACCAGCAGCCGCAGGGCGTTGGCCAGGGTGGGGTCGATGTTGCCCGTCAGCTGGATCATCGCCTCCACCACATGGCTGCGCTGGCTGCGCGAGAAGGCGGGGTTGAGCAGCACGTCCGACAGCTCGGGGTTGGACTCGTAGGCCTTCACGAAGGCGGTGAGCTGATCAGCGACGGCGTCGATGCGGTTGGCGTCGGCGGCGACGTCAAGGAGGGCCCGGGCGTAGCGGCGGGCGATGGACACGTTCACCATGGCGGAGGCGCCCTTAGCACGGCCCCCACTGTCCGGCAATGACTGGGGTGAGAGGCCGCTATCTGGCTGGACCGCGGGAAACGGAGGTAGCCTCTGGCCCGGAGTCGAGGTGCCCTCACACGGTGGAACCGCATCAGGCCTGTGCTCGCCATGCAAGAACCCGTCATTGGCATCGATCTAGGGACTACCAACAGCGCCGTGGCCACCGTGGAGAACGGCCGGACGCGCATCATCCCCGTGCGGGCGGGTGGGCGGCTCACCCCCTCCGTCGTGGGGCTGAATGACGACGGCGAGCGGGTGGTGGGCTCGGCCGCCCAGCGCATGGCCGAGGAGCACCCCGACAGCGTGGTGTGGGCCACCAAGCGGTTCCTGGGGCGGCGCTGCACGCCCGAGCTGATGGAAGAGGCCCGGAAGATGGTGCCCTTCCCGCTGATTCCGGGCCCCACGGGCGATGTGCGCGTACGTGTGGCCGGCAAGGTCCTCCCCGTCACCCAGGTGGCGGCGATGATCCTCGGCGAGCTGAAGCTGGATGCGGAGGCCCACTTTGGGCGCAAGGTCAGCCGCTGCGTCATCACCGTGCCCGCCAACTTCGATGACAACCAGCGCTCGGCCACGCGCGAGGCGGCCTCCATCGCCGGACTGGAGGTGCTGCGGTTGGTGAACGAGCCCACCGCTGCGGCGCTCGCCTACGGGCTGTCGCGCGGCTTCCAGGGCAACGCGCTCGTCTTTGACCTGGGCGGCGGCACCTTCGACGTGTCCATCCTCGAGGTGAAGGACGGCGTCTTCGAGGTGAAGGCCACCGGGGGCGACTCGACGCTGGGCGGTGAGGACTTCGACCAGCGCATCGTCCAGTGGCTGGTGGCCCAGGTGGAGGAGGACCTGCGCGAGGCCGTGTCCAAGGATGCCTCCTCCATGCGCCGGCTCAAGGTGGCGGCCGAGACGGCCAAGCGCCTGCTCACCGAGCAGGAAGAGGCCGTCATCTCCGTGGCGGCCCTGGGGGACTACAACTCGCCGAACCGGCGGCTGACGGGCATCGAGACGGTCCTCACGCGCTCCTTCTTCGAGACGCTGTCCGAGCCGCTGTCGCGCCGCTGCCTCGCGGTGTGCGAGGGCGTGATGCGCGACGCGCAAATGGATCCACGGGCGGTGGACGTGGTGCTGCTGGTGGGCGGCATGACGCGCGTGCCGCTGGTGCAGCGGCTGGTGCAGGACTTCTTCGGCCGCGTGCCGTCCAAGGACGTCAACCCGGACGAGGCCGTGGCCCTGGGCGCCGCCGTGCACGCCGAGGAGCTGGTGCGCCAGTCCGGCAAGGCGCTGCTGCTGGATGTGGCGGGCCAGTCTCTGGGCGTGGGCTGGCTGGGCGGCCGCATCAAGCGGCTCATCGCCAAGAACACCGGGGTGCCGGTGGTGGCGCGAGACATCTTCCTGCCCAGCCGCGGTGGCCAGGCCGAGGTGCGCATCCCCATCTACCAGGGCGAGAGCGAGTTCCAGAACGAGAGCCACAAGCTGGGCGAGGTGGTGCTGAAGAACCTGAAGGCGGGGAACCGCGCGGACACGCAAATCGAGGTGACGTTCGCGCTCTCCAGTGAGGGCATCCTCTCGGTGCGCGCGGTGGACCTGCGCTCGGGGCTGGCCGAGGAGGTGCGGCTGGAGGCTCGCACCAGCCTGCCCGTGCCCGAGGCGGAGAAGCTCTCCCGAGAGCAGGCCCGCTACGCCAAGGAGCAGGGCCAGGAGGACGCCGTCCAGGCCGAGGAGAAGTTCCGCAAGCTGCTGGAGCGCGGAGAGAAGCTGGCTCGCATGCTCCAGCACAGCGCCAAGGAGAACCCCACCCCCGAGGCCAACGCCGCTGTGGGCAATGTGCGCAGCTTGCTCGACACCGGCCGTGCCGCGCTCCATGCCCACAACGCCGAGCAGTGCGCCACCATCGCACGTCAGCTCACACAGGTGCTCGCGGGCCGCCCGTCCTGAGCGGCTCGATCACTGTCCGGAAGCGATCTTCAGTCGGAAGGGCCTGTTACGCCTCGTACGCTTGGGGCGTCGGCCCACGCACAGCGCTGAGGCCCTTACATGGTCGGATCCCCCGGCCAGGGCTACCTCCCAGGAGTTCCATTACGGGGGGTGACCATTTTGGAGACGGCTCACACGCGCGACGAAGTCTTCGTCGTCGACGACTCCGAGGCAGTGCGCGAGATGGTGTGTCAGCACCTGTCCCGGCTGGGCTGCGAGCCCATTCCGTTCGACAACGGCGCGGCATGCCTGGCGGAGCTCGGGCGTCGGGTGCCCTCGATGGTGCTGATGGACCTGCGCATGGAGGGCATGCAGGGGGATGAGGCCTGCCGGCGCCTGAAGGCCCACCCCAACGCCGGCCGCGTGCCTGTCGTCATGCTCACCGGCGCCAGCGCCCCGCACGAGGTGATGCTGTGCTCGCGCGCCGGGGCGGATGACTTCCTGCCCAAGCCCGTGGAGTTCGAGGCGCTGACGGCCAAGGTGCTGGCGGTGCGCGCGGCCCGTGAGCATGCGCGGCAGGGTCCTCCTCCGGGCCTGGGCGTGCTGCTGGTGGAGGGCAGCCGCTCCATGGGCGCGTTCCTCGGAGGCGCGCTGGAGCACGAGGGCTTCCACGTCCTCTATGCCCGGCACGCCGTGGAGGCCGAGGCGCTGGCCGTGGCGCATGGCCCCCGGCTGGATGGGCTCGTGGTGGATGTGTCGCGCTCCTTCGCCTTCCAGGATGGGCTGGCGCTGGCGAGCCGGCTGCAAAAGCTGATGCCCCGCAAGCCCCTGGTGCTGGTGGCAGGCGTGGAGGAGTCCACGGATGTGCATGCACGGGCCCGGGCGCTCATCAACGAGCCGCTGCTGGAGCGGCGGATGATGGCGCCGGATGCGCTGGTGGCGCGCGTGCTGGAGCGGCTCGCACCGGGGGTGGCACCCATCCGCGCCGCCGAGCGCGTGCCACTGTTTTCCGTGGTGGAGTTCACCACGCGCCATGGGCCTCCGCTGACGGGGTTCAGCTCGGACGCGAGCCCCGAGGCCCTCTTCGTCCGCACGCTGACGCCCGCCCGCGCGGGGGCCCGGCTCACGCTGCGGGTGACGCTGGCGGGCCAGCGCATCCCCTCCGCCGTGGAGGCGGTGGTGGCCTGGTCCAACCCCCTGCGCCGAGGCGCCGCCTTCCAAGCCCCCACGGGCATGGGGCTTCGCCTGGAGCGCGTGGACACGGTTCTGGCCGCGCAGCTCCAGCGCTTCGTGCCCCGGGCTCTCGGTTTTTCGCTCGCCCTCCCCGTGAGGTCCTCAAGTTTCTGAGAGGCCACACTCCCTCCAAGCTCCTGAAATCCCTGCCGCGCACCCCTTGGCACGTGGCTGGCAGAGCCCCGCGACACGCGACCGGGTGGCTGAGGGGCCACCCCGGTGGGCCGGAGCATCACGGAGGAGTTTATGAAGTGGTTCCGATATGGCGGACTCGGGCTGGCGCTGGTGGGGGCGGCCGGCTGCAGCAATGAGCGCGGCGGCATCCCGGAGAACCAGCCGGTGCAGATGCAGGCGCAGCTCACGAGCTTCGACAAATGCGAGGACCTGGAGTCCTACATCGAGGACACCGCCGTCCTCGACATGCGCTCCCAGCTGACGTGGCAGAAGCGCATGATCGGCAAGTACTGGGGCGGCGTGGGCATGCCCATGGAAGACAACGGCGGCCCCATGCCTCCGATGAGCCCCAGCCCCACCACGGGAGCACCCGGAGGGGGCGGAGACGCCGCAGGGGGCGGGACGCGCGGCCCGGATGACTACACCGACACCAACAACCAGGTGGCGGGGGTGGACGAGGCCGACTTCATCAAGAACGACGGCACCCGCATCTTCGTCATCTCCGGCCGCAAGCTCTACGTGCACAGCTCGTGGCCCGCGGAGTCGCTGAGCGCGGTGGGGAGCCTGGCTTTGGAGGGCTGGCCCCGGGAGATGTTCCTCAAGGACAACCGCCTCGTCATCTTCTCCCAGGTGGCGCTGCAGGGGCAGGGTGGCTCCAGCGGCGGCAAGCCGGGCGGGTTGCTGGACGTGGCGCCGTGCGATCCGTTCGGCGGGTGCGGCTACTACGGCTCGAACGCCACCAAGGTGACGGTGGTGGACGTGTCGAACCTCTCGGCGCCGCACGTGGAGGACGAGGTCTTCATTCCGGGCAACTACGCCCACGCGCGCCGGACCGAGGGTGCGGTGCGGCTGATGCTCAATGACTCGTTCCGCTACCCGCAGGCCGTGCGCTGGTGGCCCGAGTACTCCGAGGGGCTCTGGGAGGACGAGGACCGGCTGAAGGACGCGCTGGACGATATCATGGAGGAGAACGAGCGGCTGATCCGCCAGCAGACGCTCCAGCAGTGGCTGCCGAGCGGCTGGCGCAAGCGGCCGGACGGCACTCGGGTGGAGGTGGGCTACGACTGCCGCGACTTCTACCGCAGCAACGCGCCGGCGAAGCTGGGCTTCGTCACGGTCGCCTCGCTGAGCCTGGACAACACCGTCGCCGATTCCACCGTGCGCCGCACCAGCCTCATCACGGACCCCGGCGAGGTCTACGCCTCCACGGACAGCCTCTACCTGGCCAGCAACCACTGGTGGTGGTGGCCGGAGGAGAACCAGAAGGACTACACGTACCTGCACAAGTTCGACCTGAAGGATCCGAGCACCGCGCGCTACGTGGGCAGCGGCGTGGTGGAAGGACACCTGCTCAACCAGTTCAGCATGGACGAGCACCAGGGCGTACTGCGCGTGGCCACCACCATCGCCACGTACAAGAAGGACGGCGACAACCCGTGGGGCCGCACGGAGACCACCAATCGCCTCTTCACCTTCCGCGAGAAGGGTGGGCGGCTGGACCTGCTGGGGCAGACCGAGGAGCTGGCCAAGGGCGAGCGCATCTACAGCGCCCGCTTCCTGGGCAACAAGGGCTACGTCGTCACCTTCCGGCAGGTGGATCCGCTCTTCACCTTCGACCTGAGCGATCCGGAGCACCCCCGCAAGGTGGGCGAGCTCAAGGTGCCGGGCTTCTCCAGCTACATCCACCCGCTGGATGAGAACCACCTCATCACCATCGGCACCCATATTCCGGAGAACCAGACGGACTGGCGCCAGCGCGCCCTGAAGCTGTCCATGTTCGACGTGTCCGACCTGGCCAACCCGCGGGAGACGTTCACCCAGCTGGTCGGCACCGCGTATGGCTGGAGCGAGGCCCAGTACGAGCACAAGGCCTTCAACTACTTCCCGGCCAAGGGGCTGCTCGCCATCCCGTTCTCGGATTACCTGCCCGACGCGTCTGACTACTGGAGCGGCTTCCGGAGCGAGCTGCGCGTCTTCCGCGTGGACGCCTCCACGGGCTTCACCCCAGTGGGCGCTGTTTCCATGACGGACGTGTATCGGTCCTTCAACAACCGGTACTGGTCGTGGTACTGGACGCCCGCCGTTCGGCGCAGCGTGATGGCCGATGACTATGTCTACGCCATCACCGACGCGGGCGTGCGCGTGGCTCACGTCAACAACCTGCAGGTGCCGTTGGCCACGTCGTACTTCCAGCCGGACTTCTTCACGCCGTAACCCGCAACACCCCCCTCTGCAGAGGGATTGGCGGTCGGCTCCCTCGGGGGATGCGAGCCGACCGCTTTTTTTTTTGCGGGTCAGCAGGGTGCGAGAAGCCTGCTATAGGCGGCGTGTCCATGTCTGCGCCCGTGAAGTCCCGTCGCGAGGAGTTCCGCGAGCTGATGAAGCTCGCCATCCCCATCGCCATCGCTCAGGGCGGCCAATCGCTCATGGGCCTGGTCGACACCCTGGTGGTCGGGCGTGCCGGCACCTCGGCCCTGGCCGCGGTGGGGTTGGCCAACAGCCTCTTCTTCGCCGTGAGCGGCCTGGGCATGGGGCTGATGATGGGTTTCGACCCGCTGTCGTCTCAGGCCTTCGGAGCGAAGAACGCCTCCCGGGCCCGCGCGCTGCTGTGGCAAGGCGGGTGGATGGCGCTCTTCGCCGGACTGGTGCTGGCCACCCTGGTGGTGGTGGTGCCCGAGGTGCTGCCCTTCTTCGGCTACAACCGCGAGGAGCTGTCCGAGACCCGCGCCTACCTGTATTGGCGCGCGCCCAGCATGGTGCCGATGCTCGCGTTCCTCACGGTGCGCGGCTACCTGCAGTCCGCCGGGCATACCCGGCCCCTGGTGGTGGCCACCGTGGCCGCCAACATCTTCAACCTGGGCGCGGACATCCTCCTCGTCTTTGGCGGAGGCGTGCTGCCCGAGGGCTTTGGGCCCCTGAGGAACATCCCCGCCATGGGCGCAGCGGGTGCGGCGCTGGCCACCTTGCTCGGCATGTTTCTCCAGCTCGGCATCATCCTCTACGCGCTGCGCAGCCTGGGCGAAGCGGGGGTGAAGCCGGTGCGCCGCCCGGTGTGGGCGGACCTGAGGCAGGCCCTGGGGGTGGGGTTGCCCATCGGCCTGCACCTCGCGGCGGAGATCGGCGTCTTTGCGCTCGCGGGCACCCTGGCCTTCAAGCTGGGGCAGGCGAGCATGGGCGCGCACCAGATTGCCCTGAGCTTTGGCAGCCTCTCCTTCACCATCGCCGTGGGCATTGGCAACGCGGGCAGCGTGCGCGTGGGCTGGGCGGTGGGCGCTCGCAACACGCCCCAGGCTCGCCTGAGCGGCTTCGTCGCCTTCGCGGGCGGCGCGGGCTTCATGACCCTGTCGGCGTTGGTGTTTGCCCTCTTCCCAGGCCCGCTGTCTCAGCTGGCGGGGGCCTCGGAAGAAGTGGTGCCCCTGCTGGTGCCCTTGCTGATGGTGTGCGCCGTCTTCCAGGTGTTCGACGGCGTTCAGGGCGTGGGCGCGGGCGTGCTGCGCGGGGCGGGAGATACGCGCTTCACGTTCGTGGCCAACATGGTGGGGCACTACGCCATCGGTCTGCCGCTGTCGCTGGTGCTCGGCTTCGGGCTGAACCAGGGCATCATCGGCATCTGGTGGGGCCTGTGCGCGGGCCTCATCGCCGTGGCCATTGCCCTGCTGTGGCGCTTCCACCGGCTGAGCTCCGAAACGCTGCGCCCCTTGGAAGCCTGAAACGCAGCCCATGAAAATTCGAGGCGGGGCCGGTGTTCGCGCCGCGCCCTCCCTCGGAGAGTTCCGGGCACCCGGCTTGCAGCCCTGGCCGGCATGAGCCCTTCACTGTCTCGACTGTTCATGGGTAGCGCGGTCCTCCTGCTCACCCTGTCCGCCTGTGGGCAGGAGAGCCCAGGCGCTTCTGAAAAGGACACCTCTCCCAACGGAGACCTTGTGTTCCGAGGGAACATCGAGGGCGGGGAGGGGGAGGCCTTCGCCGAGATCGCCACCGAGCTGGTGGGCACGGATACGTGGGTGCTCCGCACGTGCAGCAAGGATCCGACGCCCGAGCTGGCCGATGACGAGCAGACCCTCTGCCTGCGCATCTACTTGGACCCTGCGGCGCTGAGCGCGGTGAGTGCGCCCGCCACGCTGCCCATCCATGGCGAGGCGCAGGTCGCGGTGGCGACCAGTTCCACTCCGGCCACCTTTACCGCAGGCTCTGGGCACTCGCCGGTGGTGACCACGGCGTGGGCCTCGGTGGTGTGCTACTCACTGGGCCGGCGCGAGCCCCTGGCTCAGCAGCTCGAGGGCCGGCTGGAGCTGGAGCACAACGCGGGCGGCCGGCTCGCGGGCCGCGTGGTGCTCTCCCTTCAGGGAGAGATGCGCGTGGCCCAATGCAAGAACTTCACCTCGGCCGACTTCGACTACCGCTTCGACGTCACGCACCTCTGAGCGGGGGTTACCAGGGCAGGTACGTCCGGATCATGTCCCGCCACGTGGGCCAGTCGTGGATGCCGCCGCCCCAGATGGCCAGGTGGTTGCCGATGTCCTTCTGCCACAGCAACTTCGAGAGGTTCTCGTTGGAGCCGCGGCAGAAGTCGTGCTCGCCCGCGGCGAGGATCATCTCCACCTGCTGAAGCGCGTGCAGCTGGCCCCAGTCCGACACGTTCGGCAGCCACTGCAGGCACGAGTGAAAGTACACCTTCTCGTCGTGGTAGCCGTCGAGGAACGGCTCCGTCTCGAACTTGCCGCTCAGGGAGAGCAGCCGCTGGAAGACGCGCGGGTGGCGCAGCCCCGTGTTGAACGTATGGAAGCCGCCGAAGCTGCAGCCGCCCAGCGTCAGCCGGCCACCGCTGCTGCGGCTCCTCACCAGCGGCACCACCTCGTGGAGGAGGTAGCCCTCATAGGCCTCGTGCCGGGCCACCCGGTCATGCGGGTGCGCCCACCTGTTGAGCCAGCTCTCCTCGTCGATGCCGTCCGGGCACACCACCAGGTAGCGGCCTGCCTGAATCCGATCCGCGAGGGCCCCCACCAGCCCGAAGTCCTCGTTCTGGTAGAAGCGGCCCCGGCTCGTGGGCAGCAGAATCACCGGCTCTCCGCCGTGCCCGTAGAGCAGCAGCTCCATCTCTCGGCCCAGGCGGTGGCTGTACCAACGGTGATATTCGCGGTTCATAGGCGCATCACCTTAGCGCCTGACGCGGCAAGTCAGAAGCGAACAGTGGGCCCCAGGAGGAGGGTGTTGATGGGCTTGGCGCACTCGCGCACGGACTCCTTCTCGTAGCGCACGTCGCACCACTGCCAGGACGTGGCCCCGGTGATGCCCCAGTTCATCCCCAGCCACCAGTCCAGCCCGAAGCGCACCGCCCCACCCAGGGCCTGGAACTCCTGGCGCACCAGCTGGCCGAACTCGTCCGGCGTCTGCGGCGTGGAGGTGCTGCGGGCCAGCCGGAGCGACACCCATGGAGAGATCATCCGCTCCCGGAACCCGCGGAAGCGCACCTCCAGGCCGTATTGCCGGTAGTCCAGCTGCACCCGGCTGGAGGAGCTCTGTTGTAGGTCCTCAAACTTCTGGCCCCACGTCTCCGCGGCCTCGGCGTAGACGCCCACGGAGAGGCCAATGGGAGCCTCGACCCCGAAGTACACGTTGATGGCGGCGCCCTTGGCGTCCCACTCGCTGTAGCGGTCCAGCGCCATGCCGGCGCCCAGCCCGAGGTACCCGCGCCACTCGCCTGCCTGGGCCACCGCTGCCCAGAGGAGCACCGCGATGAAGGTCCCGAACTCTCTTGAACGTCGCATCACCCGGGAAGACTAGCCCACAGGGGCGGGGGCCGGTCCACCGCCCCCCCGGTCTGAGTCAGCGTTCGGAATCGGGCGTCCGGCCTCGTACACTGCGCGCCATGTCCCTGACTTTTGAAGAGGCTGCCGGTTCGCTCCGGGATGCCCTCGCCGACGCGGGCCGGGGCCTGGTCGAGCGCGAGGCCATGGTGGAGCTGGTGGCGCTGTCCGCCGTGGCCGGTGAGCACCTGCTCGTCATCGGCCCGCCCGGTACCGCCAAGAGCGAGGCCGTCCGCCGCACCGCGCGGGCCCTGGGGGGCAGCTACTTCGAGTACTTGCTTGGCCGCTTCACCGAGCCCTCCGAGATTTTCGGCCCGGTGGATCTGCGCAAGCTGCGCGAGGGCACCGTGGAGACGGAGACCACCGGCATGCTGCCCGAGGCCGAGGTCGCCTTCCTGGACGAGGTGTTCCTCGGCTCCACCGCCATTCTCAACACGCTGCTCGGGGTGCTCAATGAGCGCACCTTCCGGCGGGGACATACGCGGATGAAGGTGCCCCTGCGGGTGTGTGTGGGCGCCTCCAACGCGCTGCCCGAGGAGGAGTCGCTGGCGGCGTTCGCGGACCGGTTCCTGGCGCGCATCTATGTGGAGCCCGTGCCGGATCCGCAGCTGGAGGAGCTGCTGGCGGGCGGGGCCTCGCTCTGGCGCGAGGTAGAGGCACGGAAGGCCTCGCTGGAGGCGCTGGATGTGCTGGCGCGGGTGGCGCAGGAGGCGGACCTCGCTCCGGTGCGCCCGCACCTGGCGCATGCGCTGCGCATGCTGAGAGCGGCAGGTATCGGGCTGTCGGACCGGCGCGCGGTGAAGGTGCAGCGGCTCATGGCGGCCGCGGCGGCGCTGGCAGGGCGGCAGTCTCCAGGCGTGGCGGATCTGTGGCCGCTCATCTACGCGGTGCCGACCAAGGAGGGGCAGGCCCTGGCGCGCGAGGTGCTGCGCGACTTGCTGGCCGCCACGGAGAACCCGGCGCTCGCGGCGGCGGCGCTGGAGGCGAGCGCGGGCCCTCTGGCGCGAGCCCAGCGCATTGCTCGGGCCGGGCGCGAGGTGATGAACCAGGTGCCCGTGAGCGGCGCCGCAGAGGACTACGCGGCGTGGCGGCTCAAGCTCGAGGGCGTGGTGCGCGAGATGGACGCGGGCTTTGCTCCCGAGGCGCTGCCGCCGGATCTCCAGGTGCTGCGAGAGGAGATTCGCGCGGCCATTGAAGGCCCGGCCCAGGCCGTGGCGCAGGCGTGATGGGCGGGCTGACTCCAGCTCCTGCGCGGCTGCCGGTGACGTGGAGTCCCCGGTCCGAGCCGTTGACTGCACTCGCTGTCGCGGGTGTGGGGCCGGTGGCGCTCGCGCTCGCGCGGAGGGCTCTGGCCGCCGAGGAGAAGCAGCTCGGCGCGTGGAGTGGGGTGGCGGGCCCAGGCGTGCTGGTGTTGCTGGGACAGACGGACTCCCTGCCCTGGGTGGATGGCGCCGTGTACCTGGGGAAGGATGCCGCTGCGCCCTCGCTGCTGCTGCCGTGCGCGCTCGCCTCCGATGTGGCACCTGCGCTGCTCGAGCGGGCGCTCGTGGCTCACGCCGCCTCGGGGACACCGCTCGCCGTGCTCCCGCGCCCGGGGCTCCTCATCCCCCTGGGGGCCGCGCGGCCCGTGGCCCGTGTGACGCTGGCCTCGTGGCTGAAGACCGAGGAGGGCTCGCCGTGAGCCAACTGCCTGCCCCGCTGCGTCCGTGGGCGTTGCAGCTCTCTCTCTTCCCGGAGGAGCTCGCGCTCAGCCTGGGGCCCTATGTGGCGCGGCTCGCGGCGGCAATCGGCGCGCTCCGGCCTCGCGGTGAGACGGAGGGCGGCGAGCCCCAGGGCTATGACGGGCTCACCCGCCGTGGCCCCTACGAGCGGCTCCTGCTCACCGAGTGGCTCTACGCCCTGGAGTCTCCCGACGAGTTCATCCGCCGCGCGGCCTTCGGCGAGCACGCCTTCCTCAAGCCCGCCTTCAAGCAGCCTCAGGGCTCCCGGCGCACCGTGGCGCTGCTGGACGCGGGGCCGGATCAGCTGGGCTCCCCTCGCATCGCCCACCTCGCGACGCTCGTCGTGCTGCAGCGCCGCGCCGAGGCCGCCGGTGCCGAGTTCGCCTGGTGCGTGCTCCAGGACTCGTCCGGGCGCGTGCCCTTCAACGCTGTGACTCCCGCCAGCATCCAGACCTGGCTCGCCGCCCGCACCGCAGCCCCCGTTACGGATGCCCACGTGGCCCGGTGGCGCGAGGCGCTGGAGCTGGGCTCGGCGCCGGAGGACGCGTGGCTCGTGGGGAGCTCGCGCCTCGGCCGTCTGAGCGAGGCCTCGAAGCTGTCCCGCATCGAGGTGGAAGAGGTGGTGGCCCCGAGCGTCCGCCGGCTCTCGGTCGCCGTGCGGCGCATCGCCCGCGCTCCCACCTCCGTGGAGCTGGAGCTGCCTCCCGCGGACGACTGCGTGCGGCTGCTTCGGGATCCGTTCAGCACGCGTGCTCCGAAGCCGGTGCGGCTGAGCAGCGCGGGCCGCTTCCGGTCGTTCTTCTTCTCCGCGGATGGCACGCGGCTCATCTTCATCCGCCAGGATGGGGGCGTGGCCGCACAACCCATTCCGCACTCGGCGCGCGCCACCACGCCCAAGCCCCGGCGCTTCCAGCCTCCCGATGGGCACCGGCTGGTGGCCGCTGGCTGGCGCCGCAATGGCGGGCTGCTCGTGCTCACCCGCGACGACAAGGTCCTGTGGGTCCACGGTGGCGTGAAGAGCGCACCCGGTGGCTACCGGCCTCGCGGCATCCCCTATCTGGGCTACGAGGGGCTGCTGCCGGACGCTCCTCCGGCGAATCATGCTCCGGGGCTCGCCACCTCGATTGTCGAGGGCGGCCGCGAGCGCATCGTGGTGCGCGACAGCGAGGGCCGCCTCTTCATCGTCAGCCAGCAAGGCCCGGCGCTGCTGTCCAGCCAGACCAGTGCCCTTGCCGAGGTGAATCGCAAGCCGGTCTTCGTGATGACGCCTCAGCCGGGCTCCTCGATGGATGGCGTGTGGCTGGGGATCCTGGAGGACCACCAACAGCGCCACCTGCCGCTCGGGCCAGGAGATGGTGACGCGTTCCTCGGCCATCATGCGGCCATGGGGGGCCACCCCGAGGCTGGGTTGCTCGCGCTGCGCCACAAGCCTGGCACCTGGCAGGTGCTGCTCGCGAAGGGCAACCTTCCAATCTATGTACCCGTGGGCTCGCGCGTGGTGGGAGTGGCCACCTTCAACACGGAGAGCCGGGCTCCGGCGCTGGTGTTGCTCGGGCAAGATCGGCGCACCTTCTCTCTGGTGGGCATCAGTGAGAGCCAGGTGGTGGCGCGTGCCTCGGATGACGTGGTGCACTCCGCCGTGAGCCATGGCCTGCCCGTGCTCACGTGGCTCACGGTGAAAGGAGAGCTCCTGGTGTGGAGCCTCACTCAGGGCATGGCCCTCTACCGCGCAGCACCCGAGGTGGGCTCGTGAGCGCGTCTCCCCTCAGGCCCCGGCTGCACCTCCACCGCGGCCACGTGGTGGCGGCCGCCTTTTGGTTTGCTCCCTCGCTGCTCGGGGAGCGCGGCGTCCGAAGCCGCGTGCTCGCCGCGTGGACGCCGGGCACCACCGTCTTCGCGCTGGCGGGCGGCTTCCTCCTGCGGCTGCCCCGGCCCCGGCCGGTGGACTGTGAGACCGCTCCCGGGCTGCCCCTCACGCTGGAGCATGGCGTGCTGCTGTCCGCGCCACTCTCGGCCGTGGAGCGTGAGCGCTTGGCTCCGCCTCCTGGCTCGCTCGTGCTGGTGCTCGCGGGCCACGCGGAGGTGTTCCCGGCGGAGCCCTCCCGGCGAATCGACGTGGCCGCGTGGCTCGATGTCTCCGGCTGGACCCCTGTTCCCGTGAAGGGGCTCGGAGCGCCTCCGCCTCCCGTGCAGGTGCTGGAGTCCGTCGAGAAGCCCACGCGCAGCCTCTTCCAAGGTGTTCCTCCTCCGGATCCCGAGGCCGAGGCCATGCGGGCGCGCATGGAAGGCCGTGAGGTGCCTCAGGGGCTTCAGGCCGCGAAGGCGATGGGTGCGCGCGCCTCCCTGTGGGACCGGCTGAGTGCGTGGCTGCGAGGCGAGAAGGGCACTCCCATCACCGAGGCCCAGAAGACCGCCAGTGCCCGCGCCGGAAAGGCCTCCGCCGATGGCACCGCTCCCTCAGCCCTGCGTCGGCTCGCGTCCTGGCTCCAGCGCACGCTGGGCTCCGGAGGAGCCGGTGCCACGGCCAGGCCCGCACTGCCCTCGGGGAAGGGCTCGGCCGCCCAGGCCCGTGAGGCCCAGCAAGAGGTGAAGCCCTCGTGGCTGTCGCGCATGCTCGGGCGGCTGAGAGAGGCGAGCAGGGGCCGCTCGTCGCCGGGAGCTCCCGCCACGCCTCCCCCACCACGAGGCCCGGGGCTCTTCTCGCGCCTCTCCGAGTGGCTGCTGCGGAACACCCCCCTGGGCCCGATGCTGGGGCAGCGCAAGGCGGAGTACGTCCAGCGCCTCTTCGACATGTTCGAGCAGGGTAACCTTGAGGAGGCGCTGCGCTACGCCATCCCGCTCGGGAATGAGAAGTTGTCGGAGTCGGCGCGCATCGCCTTGGGACTTCCGGGGCCGCGCGAGAGCCTCGCCATCCAACCCCAGCGCGGCGGAGGCGCGTCCGTCTTCGGCGGGGGCCAGCAGATCTACGCGGCGCTCAAGGAGCGCTACCGCGCGGCCTTCAAGAAGTTGGAGCGCGAGGGCCGCATCGACGAGGCCGCCTTCGTCCTCACCGAGCTGCTGGGCGCGCACGAGGAGGCCGTGTCCTTCCTGGAGAAGCACGGGCGCCTGAAGCTCGCGGCCGAGCTCGCGGAGGGGCGGGGACTGCCACCCGGTCTGGTGGTGCGCCAGTGGCTGCTCGCGAAGGATCTCCGGCGCGCGGTGGCCATCGCCCGGCGCAGCGGGGCCTTCCCGGACGCGGTGCTGCGGCTGGAGCGCACGCACCCCGCCGAGGCGCGCACGCTGCGCCTGCTCTGGGCGGAGACGCTGGCCGAGGCTGGGGACTACCTGCGCGCCACGGTGGTGGTCTGGCCGCTGGAGGACGCCCGTCCCCTGGCGCGCGCCTGGCTGGAGCAGGGCGTCACGGTGGGAGGCGTGGGCGGAGCGCGAGCCCTGGCCCGGCTCATCTCGGCCTTCCCGGCCTCCTTCGACGCGGCACGGCCCCAGGCGCTGGAGCTGCTGGAGGACGAGCGCCAGGAGCGCGCCGCGGAGCGCTTCGCCTTCTCGGAGGTGCTCGCCTCCGAGCCGCGCTCGGAGCCTCGCGCGGCGCTGGTGGGGCCCTCGGTGCGCGCGCTGCTGAGGGACCGGGCCGCGAACCACACGCGCATCGACTCGGCCTTCCTCACGCGCCTGCTGAGGGACGTGGGAGACGGCACGCTGCGAGCGGACCTGCCGGCCATCGCGGATCCCCGGCGCCGCGGCTGGGCCGACGAGCACGACGCGCCCCTGTTGCAGGCGCGGATCTCCGCCACCGAGGCCGGTCCCTATCCCATCCATGACGCGGTGGCGCTGTCGAGCCAGCGCGTGCTGCTGGCGCTGGGCGAGGCGGGGGTGCGGCTGGTGCGCGCGGATGGCAGCTGCGCGGCGCACTTCGACGTGCCCGCCTTCTCGCTGGTACCCTCGGTGCACGAGGACCGGGTGTTGGCGCTGGCGCCTCGGGGAGAGCTCCAGCGCATCTCCCGCATCGAGCCCGGCCCCCGGCGCGCCACGCACTGGTGCGACGCGAAGGTGGATGCCTTTGCCCCCAGCTACGACGGCAGCCTGTGGTTCCTGGCCGAGGCCGACACGGTGCTGGCGGTGGATGCGCTGGCCGCCGACGGCCTGCGCGCGCTCTGGCGCGTGTCCCAAGTGGGCGGCGCGGTGGTGGCGCTCGAGGCGGACGCGGAGTCACTCCGCTTCGCCACCTGGGGAGACGATCCGCAGATGTGGACCTACGCGCTCCCCGGAGGACCCACGCTGCGCTCACGTGCCTCGCGCCGGCCGGGAGACGGCCTGCCGATGGTGAACCTGGACGCGGCTACGGGCCAAGTGGTGAGGGTGGACGGTCTGATGTTCTCGCCGCCGTGGACGCTGTTCATCGAGAGCGCCGCCGAGGGCCACGAGGTGAAGCTCACCGGCAAGGCCGGTTCGTCCCGGGCGCGCTTCCTCTTCGAGGGAGAGGCGCGTGTGCGGGCCCGCTTCTCGGGGAGCGAGCTGCTCCTCTTCGACAGTGCGGGCCGCCTGCTCCGGGTGGACTTGAGTGAGGGCACCGCGCGGCGCGTGCCCATCCAATGAGCGCGGGAGCCGCCCGCGGCCTCAGGAGCGCGGCAGGTGCGGCGGGATGATGACCACGGAGGCGATGAGCTGGCGCGCTCCGTCATCCACCTCCAGCACCACGCGGACACCCTCCGACGTCACCAGCAGCGAGGGCGGGGTGCCGGGCAGCGCCATCAGCCACGTGGACATCAGTGGCAGCTCGCCCCCGGCCAGCTCCGCGGCGCGGTACAGGCGCTGGCGCAGCAACTGGCGCAGGGGCCCGGGCAGCGTGTCCAGCGCGAGCGCGGACTCCTCGGTGAACCGCAAGGCGTAGGGCTGCGAAGTCCCGACCGGGGGCGGCAGGACATCGAAGCGGCGCAGGCGCTCGCGCAGCTCCCCGAGCATCACGTCCTGCGGCACGGTCTTGCGCAGGAAGCCCACCACGCCGCCCAGATTCACCTGCTGGTTCGCCACCGACATCATCAGCACGGGGATGTGGCGCAGCTCCTCATCGGCGCGCATCCGCCCATAGAGCTCCCATCCATCCACCCGCGGCATCATGAGGTCCATCACCACGAGGTTGGGCCGGGGGCACGCGCGGTCGCTCAGGTACGAGAGCGCTTCCTCACCGTCCCGGGCCACCTCCACGAGGCAGCCTTCCGCGCGGGCCGTCTCTCTCAGAGACACCCGCCAAGCCGGATCATCCTCTACGACGAGCAGCTGCTCGACAGCCATGCGGACTCTCCCTGGACGGAGAGTCTCTGTACAGGCTCTGTCCAAGTTGAGCAATCCAGCGGGCCTGGGCCCCCAGGGGTACAGAGGCGATCGTCCGGTTTATTACAGCGGTGGTGCTCCGTGCCCCACCCGGGTGCCCGGTCACCGCTCGATCTTCGACGTTCGTGTTCAGAGGGCGCTGGGCCGCTTGATCGATCCTGGGGCCATGCTCATTTTGGACAGGACCGATGGCCTTCCGACTCCAGCTCACGCCCCAGGCTGTGCGGGTGCTCTCCGCATGCCCAGCGGCCGTGCGCGAGTGCGTCCTGCATGAGCTGGGCGGAATTTTCTCGGGCCCGCTGCTCGGCCCGCAAGATTCTCCAGCCGAAGCAGAGGGAGCCCGACAGTGTCAGTTGCCTTCTGGCTTCCATGTTTTGTACTCCGTGGACTGGACCCACGGACTGCTCCACCTTCTCGAGCTCCGCGGGCCGGACGAGATACTTCCCGTAACGCCCTCCTGAACCCGCGTGCACTCACCCCTGGCAAACTTCCTCCGGACCCACGGCGACACCATTCTCCAAGAGTGGGAGGCCGAGGTGCGCCGGCTGCCCGCCGCCCAGCGCCTGTCGCAGCTCGCGCTGCGTGACCACCTGCCCCAGCTGCTGGAGAGCATCGCCTCCCTGGTAGCAGAGGGGCGCACCGGGGAGGTCGGCGCCGCGCTGGGTCTCGTCCCGGACATGCACTCCCTGGAGCGCCAGAGCGAGGGGTTCGATCTGCGGCAGGTGGTGAAGGAGTACCAGGTGCTGCGCCAGTGCGTGCTGCGGCTGTGGGGGGCCCAGGCTCAGGGCGGTGCTCTGGACTCGATGGAGGCCGCCACCCTTTTCCACGAGGCTGTGGACGAGGCCGTTGGTGCCGCCGTCAGCCGCTACATGCGCGCGCGAGAGCGCACCTTCCAGGCGCTGGATCGCGTCTCTGCCGCGGCCATTGGCAGCCCGGACCTGCCCTCGCTGCTGCCCCGGCTGCTCCAGGTGCTCCAGGAGACCGTACCCGTGGTGGACACGGTGGCGGTCATGCTGCGGGAGGGGGACACACTTCGGGTGGAGAGCGCGGTGGGGGTCTCGTTGGAGGAGGGCTTCCGCATGCGCGTGGGCGAGGGGATCGCTGGCGAGGTGGCCGCCACGCGCCAGCCCGTGCTCGTGCGCGACACCGCCAAGGATCCCCGCGTGCGCAGCGAGCTGCTCCGCCAGAGCGGCCTGCGTGCCGCCTATGTCGTGCCGTTGCTCCTCGATGAGGAGCTGATCGGCGTGGCGCACATGGGCAGCCGCTCCAGCCACGAGTTCTCGGATGAGGACCTGCTGCTGTTCCGCACCATGGCGGCGCGCGCCACGTCCCTGATTGCCCGGGCGCGGGCCCATGTCAGCGCGCAGCAGGCCCGCGAGCAGGTCGAGCAGTCCCTGGGCCAGCTGCGCGCCAGCGAGGCGCAACGCAAGCAGTGGGAGGAGATCTTCAGCCACCTGGGCGTGGGCGTGGCGCTCACGAGCGCCGAGGCGAACGTGCTGGAGGACGTGAACCCGGCCTTCGCGCGGATGCACGGCTACGCGCGCGAGGAGCTGATCGGCCGGCCGCTGGCGGACATGGTCGCCCCCGAGTCGCGAGGCGTGCTGGTCCGGCACGTGGCTGCCGCCCAGTCCAAGCCCCACCACGAGTACGAGGCCATCCACCTGCGCAAGGACGGCAGCCGCATCCCCGTCCTCACGCACGTGACGACCCTGCGCGACGAGACCGGCAAGGGTGTTCAGCGCGCGGCCACCTTCCTGGACATCACCCACCGCCGCAACGCGGAGGCCGAGCGCCAGCGGCTGCTGGCGGACATCGAGTCCGAGCGCTCGCGGCTGGCGGCGGTGCTGGATCAGCTCCCGGCAGGCGTCATCCTCGCCGAGGCGCCCCATGGACGGATGGTGATGGGCAACCGGCAGGTGGAGGCCATCATCGGCCTCCCCTTCATCCAGGCCGAGCACGTGGGGGAGTACTCCGAGTACCCGGGCTTCCACCCGGACGGCCAGCCCTACCAGCCGGACGAATGGCCCCTGGCGCGCTCCCTGCTCACCGGTGAGGTGGTGCAGGGCGAGGAGGTGGAGATCCGCCGCCCCGATGGCCAGCGCATCATCCTCTTGAACTCCAGCGCGCCCATCCGGGACCGGGCGGGGCATATCACCTCGGCGGTGGTGGCGTTCGTGGACGTGACGGCGCTGCGCCGCGCCGAGGCCGCCGCGCGCCAGGCCGCCGAGTTCGGAGGGAAGCTCATCGGCATCGTCAGCCACGATCTGCGCAACCCGCTCAACGCCATCCACCTCTCCGTCACCCAGCTGCTGCACAGTGAGACGCTCCCCGCGAGGGATCAGCGCGCCGCGGCCCGCATCGCCAAGTCCGTGGACCGGATGAAGCGGATGATTGGCGAGCTGCTGGACTTCACCCGCCTGCGGCTGGGCGGCGGCATCCCCATCCACCCCGCGCCGGCGGATATTCGCTCGGTGCTGCGGCAGGGCGTGGAGGAGCTGGAGGCGGCCTGGCCCGAGCGCACCCTGAACCTGCGGGTGGGGCCGGGGCGCTACGACGGGGCCTGGGACGCGGACCGGCTGGCACAGGTGGTGAGCAACCTGGGCGGCAACGCGCTCCAATACAGCCCGTCCGAGGTGCCCGTGCTCTTCAACCTCGTGGACAGCGGGGAGCGCGTGGTGCTCGAGGTGCACAACGGGGGCAACCCCATCCCCCCCGAGGCGATGCCCCACCTGTTCGATCCGTTCCGCCGCGCCTCCTCCGAGGGCGGAGGGCTGGGGTTGGGGCTCTACATCGTCGAGCAGGTGGTGAAGGGCCACGGCGGCCACATCGAGGTGTCCTCCACCGCCGAGGAGGGGACCACCTTCCGCGTGGTGCTGCCTCGGATGGCGGCGGGCTCCCAGTCCGCTCCCGCGGCGTAGCGTCCGGGGCTAGCGGCCCGCGGCAGCCACGGCCAAGGCGGGAGCAGGCGCGTCTTGCAGGTCTTGCAGGCGCGAGATGGTGTCCATCAGCAGGTGGAGATCCAACGGCTTGGGGATGGAGGTGAGCACGTTGTGCGGGACGGGCCGCGTGGAGCCCGCGCCCGACACAACGATGACCGGCAGGCCCCACAACGTGGGCTCCTCGGCCACCCGCGCCATCAAGTCCCAGCCCGTCATCACCGGCATCATCAAATCCAACAGCACCAAGTCGGGCCGGGGCGCGAGCCGCAGCCGCTCCAGCGCCTGCAGCCCGTTGACCGCCGTCTCGACCGTGAAGCCCTCTTCCGTGAGGAACTCCTCCAGCATCTCCCGGCTGTCGTTGTGATCCTCCACGACGAGGATACGGAAGTGCGCCGCCATTGCAGACCGACCCCCTGGACAAGGCAATACGAGTTCCCCCAGGAGACTCGTACGAAGGCGGGCCCGAGTGAAGTTCCCTGCTCAGCGTGGTGTTGACTGGTCGATGATCAGCGGCGGCGGGGGGGGCCCCGGAAGCGCGCGGCTCGGAGATGGGCCAGGAGCCGGGGCGCCGAGCGGAGGCCTGGATCCGGCAGGGAGCGCTCGCGCACCGCGTCGTCGGGCGTCTCCCCCGCCTCGACACGCAGGGACACATACCTCAGCGCCACCAGCTCCGTGAGCACCTCGTGCCGGCCCACATACTGCCCGGTGTCCCGAAGGTACTCCCGCAGCGCCTTGGCGAGGTGGCCGCACGAGGCGAACCGCGCCGCGCGCTCCGGCGCCAGGGCCCGCAGGACGGTGGAGCGCAGGGCCTCGGGGACGGCGCGCGTGGCGGCCTCCAAATCCTCTTGGGAGTAGCTGCGGATGCGCTGGGCCAGGTCCTGAGCACACTTCCGCGTGGCGTCGCTCTCCGGAGCCCGGGCGCGGCGCAGGCGGGCGTCGAAGCGCTCGGCGCCCTCGAAGAGGTGCCGGCCGGTGAGCAGCTGCAGGAGGATGATGCCCAGGGAGAACTGGTCCGCCCGCGCGTCCAGCGCCAGGTGCTGGGCATGCTCCGGGGCGGCATACGCGAGGCTGCCCTGCACGGTGGGGCCCTCGCTGCTCACGCGCCCGGACAGCCGGGACCAGGCCGCGCCGAAGTCCAGCAGCTTCACCTCGCCATGCTCGCCCAGCAGGATGTTGTGGGGGGACACGTCGCGGTGGACGATGCCCAGCGCACGGCCGTGCTCGTCCACCAGCGAGTGCGCGTGGTGCAGCGCGTCCGCCACCTCGGCCACCACGTGGCAGGTGGAGGCCTCCGAGAGCGGCTGCTGCGCCCGCTGAGCCGCCTCCAACAGTGCGCTCAGCCGCATCCCCGTCACGTGCTCCATCACCAGGTGGGGCACATCCTCCGGCCCCTTGAGCTGCAGCGCCGCGAGGATGTTGGGGTGGTGAAGCTGCGAGGCCACCCGGCCCTCGTCCAGCAGCCGCCGCCGCGCCTCTTCGGACACGGGAGCCACGGGGCGCTTGATGACGCTGAAGCCGCTGAAGGCCTCGTCGAACCGGCGGCAGGCCAGCACCAGCTCCCCATGGTGGGCCCACCCCAGCCAACGGACGAACTCATAAGAGGTGCGTCCGGACCTCAGTAGCACCTCGGGTCCGGTCGGCTTCAGGGACATGGACGGCATGTCGGCACTCCTGCGGCAGGGAGGACCTGGAGAGTATGGTTCCTCCTCTCGCCGCCGTCACCTCCTGGGTCGGGTCGCACCACCTCCCAGGGCCTCCGCCCGCTTGGGGGTCGCCCTACCTGCCAGGGCGGGACCTACATGAGAGGGCAGGGGCGGCCGGTCTAATCGGAAAATCCAGGGCTTAGGGCTGCACAGGAGCGAACAACCCAACCTGCCGAATAGGGTAGGACCTGGCAAATAGGGATAGGTGCTCCCGACGTGGCGGGTTATACAGCCGTCGCTGGCGGAGCGCGCCGTGGGGTGACTCCCGTCCAGCCTGTCACATGCGCAAGGTTCGTGTGGTGAGATCCAACCTGAAAGGTTCCACGGGTTCGTCGCTGGCGGAGCGCAGACGCGCCCGCCGCAACAAGAACAAAGTGTCTGCGGTGCCCCCCGCAGTGCGGCGGATGGAAAAGAAGTTGGCGTCGACGGTCGGCGAGGCGGCGCGGCTGGCGCGGATGCGCGCGGGGCTGACGCAGTCGGACGTCGCCGCCCGCATCGGGGTGGCCCCGGAGGTGTATGGGCGCATGGAGCGAGGGAAGATGCTGCCCAGCGTGCCGACGCTGCTGAGGATGTCTCTGGCCCTGCGGGCCAACCCGGACGAGCTGATGGGCATTGCCCCTCGCCACGCCGAGTCCGCCTACGCCGAGGATGTCCCGTCCGAACTGGACAACACGCCGGACATGCGGCGGCTGGTGCGCAGCCTGCGTCGGTTGCAGCGCCCCCAGATCAAGCTGATGAACCTGGTGGCGGCCGCCATCATCGATCACTGAGGCGCCTCGTGACCCGGCGTGTTGCTGGGGACGCGCCCTCCGGGTGCGTCTTCTGGTGCTGTCTGGGCTTGTCATCGCCTTGGAAACCCTGGCGTCATGCCGCCCATGCGCGAGCCGCGGGGGCACATGGCGAAGAGGGGAGCCTGGCAGGTAGGGCTGGCGCTGGGCCTGGCACTGGTGGCGCTGCCGGCGTGGGGCGCCCGGAAGGGGCCAGCCGACGCGGGGACCCCGGATGCGGGCGTGCCCACGGAGGTGGGTGTCTCCCGGACGGACGCTGGCTTTGCCGTGGAGACGGGGGGCGCGGAGGATGCGGGGGTGGCGCAGCCAGTCTTCCTGGCGCCCACGCTGCGGGCGGACTCACCGGCCACCTATCCGCCGCAGCTTGTCGCGGAGCGGGTGACGGGCTCGGTGCGCCTGGAACTCTTGGTGGACGAGGCGGGCGAGGTGGAGAGCGCCACGCTGGTGGCGGGGGTGCACCCGCTGCTGGATGACGCCGCGCTGCACGCCGCCACGGGCCTGCGCTTCAACCCGGCCACACTGGATGGCCAGCCGGTGCCCGTGCGGATTGGCTTCGAGTACCGCTTCGAGGCGCCGTCCGAGGTCGCCGAGAGCACCGATGGAGGCACGGCGCCAGCGCCCCGTCCCGTGACGCTGAAGGGCTTGGTGCGGGAGAAGGGCAACCGCCGGCCCTTGCCGGGAGCGGTGCTGCTGTCGGACGCCGCGCCGGACATGCCGGTGGAGACGGACGCGGAGGGGCGCTTCGAGGCCCGGTGGCCCTCATCCGCGCAGCGGGTGCGGGTGACTTCGCCGGGGCACAAGCCGAGCACCTTCATCGAGAACCTCCGCCCCAGCGAGACGCTCGAGGTGGTGTACGGGCTGGAGCCGCTGGTCATCAACCCGTACGAGACGGTGGTGCGCGGAGACCGCGAGCGCACGGAGGTGTCGCGCGTCACGCTGCACGAGGCGGAGCTGCGCGAGGTGCCTGGCACCATGGGCGATCCGTTCCGCGTGGTGATGCTGCTGCCTGGGGTGGGCAGCATGGTGTCCGGGGTGGCGTACCCAGTGGTGCGCGGCAGCCAGCCGTCCTCCACGGGCTACTACCTGGATGGCATCCGCGTGCCCATCCTCTTCCATCTCTTCCTGGGGCCGGCGGTGCTCCACCCGGACTTCATCGACACGATCGACTTCTACCCGGGCACGCCGCCGCCCAAGTACGGGCGGCTGATGGGCGGGGCCATCGACGGCCGGCTGAGCCGCCCGAAGGAGGACCGGGTGCACGGCAGCGCCTACGCGGACCTCATCAACGCGGGCGTCTTCGTCGAGTACCCGTTCAAGTCCACGGGCACCAACGTCTCCATCGCGGGGCGCTACTCCTATACGCCGTGGATCATCGCGCTGGCGGCCAACGCGTTCCAGGAGCCGCCGCCGCCGGGACGGAAGAACGACAAGATCGTCCTGGACTTCTGGGACTACCAGGCGCGCGTGGAGCAGGACCTGAGCGGCGGCAAGCTGCGCCTGTTCGCGTTCGGCTCCTCGGACACGTTTGGGACGAGGGCGCAGGACGCGTTCGGCTCCACCACGCTGCAGACCATCCTCTTCCACCGGGTGGATCTCCGGGACCGTCGGCCGCTGGGGCGTGGCGAGTTGGAGACGGGGGTGACGTGGGGCGTGGACCGGCTGTCGGTGGTCAGCAACAGCCAGAGCGACGACGACGAGTTCCGCATCGAGCAGGGAACCCTGGCGGTGCGCGCGGGCTACGAGACGCCGCTCACCGAGAGGCTGGCCTTGCGCGGGGGAGCGGACCTGGACCGCCGGCTTGCCCAGATCACGCTCCGCACCACGGAGGATCCGCTCGACGACGAGGATGTGGACCTCAATCTGCCGCGGGCCGTGGGTGTCTTCACGGGGGCGTGGGCCGAGCTGCTGTGGCAGCCCTCCGAGCGGTGGACCGTGGTGCCCGGCCTGCGCCTGGACAACTACCACCTGTCCGGGGGCTTCAACCACGTGGCCATCGAGCCGCGGCTCACCGCGCGCTACACGCTGCGCGAGGACCTGACGCTGAAGGCTGGCGCGGGGCTCTTCCACCAGGCACCCACCACGCTCATCAGCATCCCGGTGGTGGACGTCGCGGGGCTCGAACAGGGGCTGCAAGAGGCGCTGCAGTTCTCGGTGGGCGCGGAGTGGAAGGCCCCGAGAAACTTCGACGTCGGGGTGGACTTCTACATCAACCCCATGCTGCGCACGGTGGAGCTGACGCCGTTCGCGGACGAGACGCTCGGCGATGGCGATGACGATGGGGACGTAGGCTCGGACCTGCCCGATTTTTCCAGCCACGGCATGGCCTACGGCATGGAGGTGCTGATCCGCCGCCCGCTGGGAGGCAACTGGTTCGGCTGGCTCTCGTACTCGCTGCAGCGCAGCACGCGCTATACGCGCTTCGTGCGCTACAACGACTACGGCGAGGACATCGGTAAAGACGCGAAGAACCTGCCCTTCGTGTTCGACCAGACGCACATCCTGAACCTGGTCGTCAGCTACAAGTTCGCCAACAACATCACGCTGGGCGGAGTGCTGCACTTCAACACCGGTCGTCCCGAGGCGGGGCTGGGAGGCCAGACCCAGCGCGAGGGCATCCAGTGCATTCCGGAAGGCCCCAACAACTGCAGAGAGGTGCCTGGCTGGGTTCCCGTGGACCGCGACCAGGTCAGCCGGCTCCCCGCCTTCTTCCGCTTCGACGTGCGGCTGGCGAAGGCGTGGGCCTTCGAGACGTTCGCGCTCGAGGCGTACCTCGACATGCTGAACGTGACGATCAGCAAGGAGGTGGTGGGCTACGACTACATCAGCGGGGGATTCCCTGGCGCGTCACTGGAGAAGAAGCCCATCGGGATACCCGTGGTGTTGCCCATCATGGGGCTGAAGGGCCGCTACTGATTCGTCTCCCCTGTCTTGGGGAGGAAAGAGTGTTACCCGCCGCACAGCACCGAGGGGCTTGAACCTGGGTGCGATCGCGTCGTACGGGGGCGGTGGCAGGCTGCCCCCATCGCACCGCCCCTCCCTCTCTGTCAGGCCTCCTGATTTGGGCGCGGTGCATGGGGGGAGTTCTTCATGCTGATGTCTTCTGTTCGTGGGCGTTCTCACGTGAGGAGTGTCCACACCGAAGGTCCTTCGCCGTGTCTCCTCTTCGAGGCTTCGCGTGACGAGGCAGGACAGGTGCTCCACTTTCATTATGCCGGGGGGAACCCGGCCGCCGAGGCCCAGACCCGCGCGGCGGCCCATGAGGGAGGAGCGGCCCGATGGGCACAGGCCCTGGCGAGCGGCCTGGAGCGCGCGGCTTGCACGAGGGTGGTCGAGACGGGCGAGCCGTACATCACCGAGCTGTGCTGCCCGCTCGGCGCGCAGGAGCGCTGGTGGCTCGCCATGGCGGTGCGGCATGGGGATGGGTTCGCGCTCTGGATCCGGGACGTGACGGAGGCGCGGCTGGAGGAGTGCCGGGCCTGGGAGGCGCTGGCGCTGACGCAGGGCCGTGGGGAGCGCATGGAGGCGGAGGCCGAGAGCCGCGAGCGCTTCATGGGCATCCTGGGGCATGACCTGCGCAACCCTCTCAACGCCATCATCCTCTCCGCGAGGGCGCTGACGCGCTACGGCTCGCTCACCTCCACGCAGCAGGGGATGCGCCTGCGCATCCTGGCGAGCGCGGACCGCATGTCGAAGATGATCTCGGATCTCCTGGATCTCACCCGGGCGAGAAGCTCGGGCGGCTTCCCCGTGTCTCTGGAGCCCGCGAGCCTGTCCGCCATCTGCCGGCGGGTGCTAGAGGAACTGGAGGCGGCGTATCCGGACCGGCGCCTCTTCTATGAGGAGGAGCAACCGGTGGTGGGCGTGTGGGATGCGGATCGGCTGGCGCAGGTGGTGAGCAACCTGGTGGCCAACGCGCTGGAGCACGGGGGCGAGGAGGTGCCGGTGTCCGTCCGGGCCTGCCTGCGCGGGGAGCTGGTGGCGCTGGAGGTCCACAACCCGGGAACCCCCATCCCCGCGGAGCGGCTCGCCACGCTCTTCGAGCCCTTCCACTGCACCCGGGACGCGGCTTCGAGGATGCGCCGCAGCGGGTTGGGCCTGGGGCTCTACATTGTCCAGGAGATCATCCGGGCCCATGGCGGGCAGGTGACGGTGCACTCCTTGGAGGGGGAGGGCACCACCTTCACCGTGCTCCTGCCAAGAGACTCACGCGAGGCCGGGGAGGACAGCCCGATTCCGGAGCCGTTCAAGGCCCACGCGGAGTGAGCCGTGGGCCTCGCCGCGCCTAGCCCACCGCGTGGACGGTGGCCGCGGCGCGCAGGGTGAAGAAGGCCACCTCCGGCTCGGTGCCGCGCCGGAGGTAGGGACCGCCAAAGCCGAAGCCGAGCCCCTGGTTCACATAGAGCTGGTTGCCTTGCACCTGGTAGTGCCCGCGGATGTAGGGCTGGCCCGCGCGGCGGAAGAGGGCCTCGGTGAGGCCGCCCACCCAGAACTGGCCGCCGTGCGTGTGCCCGGAGAACTGCACCAGGCCCTGGTGCGGCGGCAGCTTCTCCACCGTGGGAGGCGTGTGCGCCAGCACCAGCCGCGTGCCCGAGGTGGGAGCGCCCCGGAAGGTGGCCGCCACGTCGTCGCGCCCGGTGCGCCCATCGTCCACGCCGAGCACCGCCGCCGGAGCGCCGCGCACCTCCACCACCCGGTGCTCGTTCTGCAGCACCGTGTAGCCCATCCGCTCGAAGCCCTCGCGCAGGTAGGGCGCGTTCACCCAGTGGTCATGGTTGCCCATCACCACGAAGACGGGGCCCTGCAGCCCCGCCAGCAGCTCGCGCACCCGCGGCAGCGGCTTCGGGCTGTGCGTCACGTAGTCGCCCGTGAGGAACACCAGGTCCGGCGACGACGCGTTCACCGCCATCACCGCGCGGCGGATGCGCACGTCCGAGGTGGCCTGCCCCACGTGAATGTCCGACAGCTGTGCCACGCGCAGGCCGTCGTGCTTCGGGTGCAGCCCGGGCACGTGCAGCTCGTACTCGTTGAGCGCGAAGTGGTCTCGCCAGCGCAGCCGCATGTCCGGCCGCAGTGGATCCTCCACGCCGCGTGCCACCACCTCGTTCCGTGCCAGGGCCAGGCGGTTGCGCCGCTGGGAGAAAGGCCCGGGGCTCGCGGAGCGGCGGGCGAGGCGTTGGGAGAGTCGCAGGCGCATTCGGTTCCTTCCGAGGTCGGTGGGGGAGCGGCGAATTCTAGAGAAGACCTCCCACGGGAATGAAGGTGGGGGAACAGACCTGCTTGCCCCACGAGCATCCGTGGCTACCGCTTGGAAGAAGCGCGGAAACCGTCGGGAAATTCCATTACCCGCCCGACAAGGGGGCCTGGCGGGAGGCTCGCCTCGTTAGCTGCCGGGCAATACCTTGCAAGGTGCTGGCCGTGGGAGCGTCGCGTCCTGACGCAGGCGTGTTCATATGACCCCTCCGGAGCTTTCACCACACGCCGCGATGTTCGAAAGCTTGCTGGAGGGAGCCCCGCTGGGCATCGCCCTCTTCGACACGGAGCTGCGCTACCTGCAGATCAACTCCCGGCTGGCGGCCATGCATGGCCTGTCCCGAGAGGCTCACCTGGGCAAGCGGTTGACCGAGCTCATCCCGCCCATTCCCGCCCGGCACAAGGTCGTCGAGTGCATGCGCGAGGTGCTTCGGACGGAGCAGCCCATCACCGGCGTCGAGCTCCTCTACGAGGACTTCTGCACTCCGGGCCGACAGGTGCTCACCGTGACCCGCTTTTACCCGCTCCGCCACAAAGGGCGGATCACCGGGGTGTATGCCTTCGTGGAGGACATCACCCAGCGCAAGAACGCGGAGCGGCAGCGGGACGAGCTGCTGGCACGGGAGCGGTTCGCGCGCGAGCAAGCCGAGACCGCGGCCCGGGAGCTGGCGGAGAGCGAGGCCCGCTATCGAGCCATCCTCGCCGCGCTCGGAGAAGGCATTGTCGTCCAGGGAGAGCGGGGAGAGATCCTCACCGTCAATACCAGCGCCGAGCGGATCCTGGGTCTCTCGATGGAGCAGATGAAGGGGCTCACGTCGATGGACTCCCGGTGGAGGTCCATCCACGAGGACGGCTCACCCTTACCGGGCGAGGAGCATCCGGCCATGGTGGCGCTGCGCACCGGCGAGCCCGTCCGGAACGTGATCATGGGCGTGGACCTGCCCGACGGCTCGCGGGTGTGGCTCTCGGTCAATGCCCAGCCCGTGCGCCGCTCCAGCAGCAAGCCTCCAGAGATGGTGGTGGTCTCCTTCTTCGACATGACGCAGTACCGGGAGGCGCTCCAGACGCTCTACCTGAGCGAGCAACGCTTCCGCTCGCTGGTGGAAGCCACCACGCAGATGGTGTGGACGGCGGATGCGTGGGGGCACAAGCGCGGGGACTCGCCGAGCTGGCGCGCTTTCACGGGCCAGAGTCTGGAGGAGTTCTTCTCCGAGAAGGCCTGGGAGCGGGTCATCCACCCGGAGGACCTCGAACACGCGAAAGCCGTGTGGCGCGAGGCGGTGGTGCGCAAGAGGTCCTTCGAGGGCGAGGAGCGTGTGCGGGGGCATGACGGCGAGTACCGGCTCTTCCACGTGCGCGCCGTCCCGGTGCTCGCCCCGGACGGGAGCGTCCGCGAGTGGATTGGCGCGCACACGGACATCACCGAGGCCCGAAAAGCGGAGGAGGAGCGCCTCCGCCTCCTCCGGGAGACCCAGGAGGCGGTGCAGGCCCGGGATGAGTTCCTCACCGTGGCGGCCCACGAGCTGCGCACGCCGCTCACGAGCCTGCGCCTCCAGCTGCAGCTGCTCCGGCGGGAGGCGCGGAGCGGCGGTGAAGCGGGGGCGCAGCTCGCCTCACGCTGCGAGGCCATGGAGCGGCAGATCGGCCGGCTGGCGAGCCTCATCTCCATGCTGCTGGACGTGTCGCGGCTGGCCAAGGGCCAGCTGCGCCTGGAGCTTCGGGAGGTGGATCTGGCGGAGCTGGTGGACCAGCTCGTGGAGGACTTCGCGGGAGAGTTCCAGCGGGTGGGCGCGGTGCTGCGGGTTCGAGGCGTGGGGACGCCGTTGGTGGGGCGGTGGGATCCGCTGCGGCTGGAGCAGGTGGTGGTGAACCTGCTGTCCAACGCGGTGAGATACGGGCGCGGCAGGCCGGTGGAGCTCGCGCTTTGGCGCGAGGGGGGCACCGCCGTGCTCTCGGTGAAGGATCAGGGGATCGGCATCTCGCGGGCGGACCTGGCGCGCATCTTCGGGAAGTTCGAGCGCGCCGTGTCCGAGCGGCACTACGGCGGGCTGGGCCTGGGGCTCTACATCACCCGGCAGATCGTCGATGCGATGGGCGGCTCCATCCAGGTGGAATCCCAGCCCGGCGAGGGCTCCACCTTCACCGTGCAGCTCCCGCTGGGTCTGCCCGCCTATATGGAGGAGGGGCACCCTCTGTGAAGAGGGCACCCCTCGGGGCGCGCCGCGCTCAGTGGCCGCGAATCACCGTGAGGCCCGAGTCGGTGAGCACGTAGAGCATCGCCGGGGTCACCGTCGGGTCATAGAAGAGCTCCTTCACGGTGCTGCCCGCCACGCCCTGCACCTGGCTGAGCTGCTGCTGCGCATCCAGCCGCCACAGGCCGCCGCCCGACGTGCCGATGAAGAGCGAGCCGTCATCCGTGGCCGCCAGTGACAGCAGCGAGTCCGTGGGCAGGCCCGGAATCTTCACCGCGTGCGCCTCGGTGCGGTCGCGGATGGTGAACTTCCACAGGCCGAAGTCCTTGCTGGCCGCGTAGAAGCTCCCGTCCTTCGTCTGCTGCACGCCGCGCCAGTAGTCCTTGTCCTCCAGGCTGTTCACCTCGGGCAGGTAGCTGTTGAGCAGCTCCGGGTTCACGGTCTGGTCCGTGTCGTCCCACCACGCCAGGTCGGGAGTCGGCACCACCACGCCCAGGTTCCAGTCGTTGCCGATGAGCACCTCGCCGTTCTGGCCGATGCCCAGCGCGTACGAGAGGCCGGCCATCTGCGTCTTGCGCTCGCGGCCGCGCTCGTCCACGTCATACCGGAACCACACCGGGTGCCGGTGGCTGTTGTAGACGAGCCCCCGGATGCGCGTCACCCCGTGGTTGGTGCCGATATACACCTCGCCCTTGAACTGCCCGCGCATCACCTTGGTGCACGTGAGCACCGAGCGGTCCTCGTCGAAGTGGTGATCGTTCGTGTTGCGGATGCCGACGTCCTGCGGGCCGTTGGGACGCGCCGAGCGCTGCAGGTGCTCCTCCAGCTCGATGGTGCCGTCCGCGGTGAGCCGCACCGCGTCCATGTCGCCCTTCTGATACTCCGCGTACATCAGCGGGTCGAACCGGCTCTCGTCTGGATCATCGTAGTTGGGGAACGAGCGCCCATCCGGGCTGTAGATGAACGCGTCGGGCAGCGTGTCGGCCATGTAGCCCACGTAGGCGCGGCCCGCGCTGCCACCGCAAATCACGGTGGAGCCCAGCGCCAGCTTGTCCGGCCCGAAGCCGTCGCGCGCCTGGCCGATGTTGCTCACCCACCGGGGCTGGGTGTCGCCCGGCCGCAGCACACCGATGCGCTCGCCGTCCAGCAGCCAGAGGTTGTACGCGTCATCCACGCCCATCGAGCGTACGCGGCCCAGGTTGTAGCGCTGGGTGTAGTTGACCACGGGCTCGTTCGGCCACGGCCCCGGCCCAGCCTGGGGCGGAGTGCCTGCATCCGGCGGGTTGCCTGCGTCGGGATTGTCCGGCGGATTGCCCGCGTCTGGGTTGCCCGGCGGGTTGCCCGCGTCCGGGTTGCCCGCGTCTGGGTTGCCCGGCGGGTTGCCCGCGTCCGGCACAGGAGTCTCGCGCCGAATCTCTTCGGGAGGCGTGGCCCCTGTGCTCGAGCCGCCGCAGGCCCACGCCACCGCCATCACCATCACCGCACACGCCGCCACCAGTCTCCGTCTCACGTTCTCTTGCCTCCTCGGCCGAGGATCAGGAGCAAACGCCGTACCGGGCTTCCGGCAGGGATTGTGGGGCCGGTGAGGGTGGGTGAGACCTCAGGGAGGGAAGGGATTTTCCCAAAAACACCCGGGCCCGCTCCCCAGTGAGGGAAGCGGGCCCGAGCGTTTGAAACCCGAAGTGGAACTACTTCAGCGACTTGTTGATGTCGTCGCGGGTCTCGTTCGTCTGCTCCTTCACGTCGTTCTTCATCTCGGTGGCGCCGCTCTTGATGTCCTGACCCGCCTCGTGGAGGTCATCGCGCACCGTGCCGGAGCCACCGGTGTTGTCGTGCATCATCGAGTCGTTGTTGATGCTGTTGCTCTTCATCGACTTGTCGACCGGCTTCTTGGTGGTGGCCTTCATGCTGGTGGCACGCAGCTCCACCGCGACGATGTCCTGGCCCTCGAGCTGGAACTTGGCGCGAACCTGGGCGCCCTCAGGCAGCGCGTCCTTGTCCACCTTCTTGCCGTCCAGCCACAGCGCCGTCTTGTCGCGGATGTCCAGGTCCGCGGCCGGCAGGCCCGGGCGCTCGATGGTCACGCCCTCGAGGGTCTTGTCCTTGAGCTTGCCCGTCAGGGTGAAGGCCTGGGCGGTCTTGAAGGTGCCCTCGCTCTCGGTCTGGATGCCCGTCACATCCTTGGCCGTCTTGGCGATCTTCGGACCCACCTGGGTCGCGTCAACGCCCTCCTCGGCATCCCGTTGGGACTCCTTGATGGAGTCGCCGGGTTTCTGCGTGAACACCTGGCTGGCGTCGCGCTTCTTCTCCGCCTGCTTCTGCTCGGCCTTCTGAACCTTGTCGGTGGCCGTCGTGTCGTTCGCAAAGGCCGCGGTACCCACGCAGATGGCCAGCGCCGCAATAAGCTTCTTCATTCCCGTATCCCCTTATCCCCATGAACGGAGTGAATGAACTTCGGAGGAAATGGTGGGGACCCTGTTCCGCTGTGCCAACCGGGTGTTGTTCCTCCATCGATTCCTGATCGGAGAGCAGGCAGGCAGAGCAGGCAGGCAGCCGGGCGCTGCTCTGCTCACCAGACTTTGAGCAGCCGGGGACGGCAGTCGAACTTCGGGTTCCGAAGGTCAATCACGTACATGTCGCCGGTGGTCTCCTCGAAGGTGCCGGCGAGCATGCCCAGGCCCGCGGCGCTCGCGATGTACCAGGCGTCCTGGCCCTTCAGCTCCGAGATTCTGCGGAGATAGATGACGCGGCCCTCCACGGCCCAGAGGGTGCGGATGACCTCGGGGTGACGGGCGAGCGCCTCTGCGGGAGGCGGCGTGAGCTTGGCCAGCGCGGGAGGCACCGCCTCCAGCACGTACGCGTCGAAGGCCTTGTTGCCGCTGCGCTCCACCACCTGAACGGAGCGCAGCTGGCCGTCCGGGGTCTGCTGCAGCTCCAAGACGATGACGAGCTCCGGCGCGGGCTGGGCGAGCTGCTGCAGGGACTCGCCCGCCTGGAGGAAGGCGCGCATCGAGTCGTGCGCCGCGTTGCCTCGGGAGATGGACTCGAGCCGCTCCGAGGCTTTGGGAGGCTCGCGGCCGATCGGGCCTCGGACCTTGCCCGGGCGGGTGCTGCCGGTGGCGCCGAAGCTCTGGGCCTGCCGCAGGTACTCCTCGGCGAGCCGCTTGCCCGTGCCCTGCACATCGAAGAGCGGCGCGTTCTCCATCTGCTTCGCCAGCGAGGTGCGGATCTGGCTGAAGTACGGGTGCACCAGGCCGTTCTCCACCCGGAGCGTGGCGAGATCATCCTCGGCGAACGTCTGCACGCGCTCGGTGACGCGGGCCAGCTCCTCGGCCTTGAGCACCTCGGGGGAGAGGCTCGGGTCTCCTGGGAGGAGCGTCCTTCCCCGGGGCTTCTCCGCCGCCGTCTCGGGCACGCTCCAGCCTCCCGAGGGCGTGGGCGGCACGAGCGATGGGCGCTTCAGCTCCTCCACGAGCGGCGCATCCTCGGGAGGTCCGGAGTGGGGCGGAGCAGCCGGGGCGGCCACCTCGGGCGTGGGCTTGGGCGAGGACGGAGCCGGGCGCTCGGAGGCCGCGGGAGGACGAGAGACAGGGCGGGGCGCCTCGGGCCGGGCGGGTGCGGCGGGAGGCGGGGGCGGGGGAGACGGAGGCGTGGGAGGCGCTGCTGGGGGCTCGGGAGGCGGCGTGAGCACCTCGACAATGAGGGGCTCGGTCTCCGGGGGCAGGGCGCTCGTGGGGCGCACCGGCTCCTGCTCCCAGAGCAGGGCCAGGATCGCCGCATGGAGGAGGACCGAGATGAGCCCGGCCCAACCGAGGCGTGAGCGCCGCATGGCTCCACGCTCCCAGAAAGGCAGCCCGCGCTCAACTCCACCCCGTCACCGGGTGGACAACCGGGCCGCGCGAGCGTGCGCGCGTGGACTCAGGCGCAGTGATCGCAGAGGCCGCGCAGGTGCACCTCCACGGCGCGCGCGGAGATGCTCTTGGGAGTACCCTTGGCGGAGCTGATGCGGACGGATGCCTCGGGCAGGCAGGAGACGGTGCCGCAGTCGGTGCAGGTGAAGTGCGGGTGGTGGCCGGTGTGCTCCCGGCCCGCGCGCCGCAGCTCGAAGCGCCACACATGGTCGCCCAGGTCCGCGCGCACCACCAGCCCGGCCTCGGTCAGGTCCGTGAGGTTCCGATAGATGGTGACGCGGTCGTAGCCCTGGCTCCCCAGCGAGTCCACCAGGTCCGCGTGGCTCAGCGGCGAGGTGGCCGCCTCCAGCTCTCGAAGCACGGCGACCCGAGGCGCGGTGCTGCGCAGCCCCGCCGTGCGGATCTTGTCCTGGTACTCGGCGAGCGCCAGCGGTGCGGCGCGCTTCTTCGAGGCCATGGCCGTCCGCATGGCCGATCTGCTGCTCACTCTCTTCATGTAGCTGGATTTCATTTGAACTCTGGAGGCGATAACCAGACCCCCCAGCTTCTGTCCAGCCGGAAAGCAGGAAGGCCGCCCCCTCCCCAGGCGGCGGGGAGAGTGGCGGCCCTCTCAGTCAGGCCTCAGCCTGTGGCCTAGAAGATGCTCCAGAGGTACTGGTTCGTCACTTCGTGGTGGAACTGGATCTCCGCGGCCTTGACGCGGGTGCCCAGCTGCTTGGGGCAGCGCTCGGCCGAGGCCTGCTTCAGCTCGGCGAACTTGCCCTGCACGTTCTCGCCCAGCGTCTGCGCGATGAACTGGCTGCCCTTGAAGAGGCGGATGGCGTCGAAGATGTTGTCCGGCAGGAAGCGGGTGCGGCTGCGCTTGGTCTCCGCGTCCTCCTGCGGCTGCGGGCCCTCCAGGCCGGTCTTCAGCAGCGTGAAGAGCACCATGTACGGGTTGGAGTCCGGGGCCACCGAGCGGCACTCGATGCGCGCGCTGCGCTCGTTGCCGAACGGGATGCGGACCATGGCGCCGCGGTTGTTCGGGCTGGCCTTGATCTGGTTGGGCGCCTCGAAGTGCGGGTCCAGGCGGCGGTACGCGTTCACGCTGGAGTTGAGCACCAAGCAGATGTCGTTGGCGTTGTTGAGGATGCGGTCGAGGAAGTCCCAGCCCATCTGGCTGAGGCCGTCCTGGCCGCCCTTGTCGTAGAACAGGTTCTTGCCGCCCTTGGACAGCGACATGTTCATGTGCATGCCGTTGCCGTTGATGCCCGTCATGGGCTTGGGCAGGAAGCTGGCCGTCAGGTCCATCTCCGCGGCCACCTGGCGACAGAGCAGCTTGTAGAGCTGGATCTGATCTGCCGCGATGAGCGCCTCGCTGTAGGAGAAGTTCATCTCGAACTGGCTGGGCGCCACCTCGGGGTGATCCTTCTCGTTCTGGAAGCCCATGGCGCGCTGGGCCTCGGCGGCCTTGTCGATGAAGGCGCGCAGCTTGTCACCCGGCAGCGAGTGGTAGTAGCCGCCGGTGGAGATGAACTCGAAGTGCTCCGTCTCGTGGTAGTGGCGCTCGGCGTCGCGGCCCTTGAAGAGGAAGCCCTCGATTTCGGGCGCCGCGTGGAACACGGTGCCGTCCTTGGCGTACATCTGATCGGTGATGCGCTTGAGCAGGCCGCGCATGTCCGAGTGGTACGGGGTGCCGTCGCGCTCGAGCACCTCGCTGAACATCAGCACCTTGCCGGGGCCGAAGATGTCGGCCGGTAGCCAGTAGAACGAGGCCCAGTCGAGCGAAAGGCGAAGGTCGCTCTCGGCCTGGGCGGAGAAGCCGCGGATGGAAGAGCCGTCGAACGTGAGGTTGTCCGAGCTCTTGAGGAGGAACTTCTTGTCGTAGTCCAGCATGTGGAGGCGGCCCTCCAGGTCCGTGAAGGCCACGGTGACCGCCTTGATGCGCTTCTCATCCGTGAGGTACTTGATGCGCTCCTCGCGGAGCTTGTCCGGAGACTCGCGCCGCAGGCGCTGCTCCTTGACGCGGAGGTTCATCACCTCCAGCTCGTCGTACGGAATCTCGAGGAAGTCGCGCAGCCCCTTCGTCTCCATTGTGTGCCTCCATGCGACCCCCGTCGCCTGTCTGGCCCGGGGGCGAAAATTCGCGGGCCCATGTATTTGCACTTCGAACCGGCGAATCAAGCCTAAAGTTCCAGAGAGTTAATGTAAATGTCTGGTTCTTTGGTCTTGTACGACTGAGTGAGAGCTAGACCGACCCGCTGGAGGGCACTCGCGCGCCGGGTGGTGAACAGAGGAGGGGCGCAAGGGCTGGTGGCGCCGGCTCAACGTGTTGAGTGGGGGACGGATTCGGACCGTGTGGGTCACCTGCGGGGGATGAGCTGAAGCGGCAGGACGAGGGGGCCCCGGGCAATCAATGAGGGCGACCAGTGGAGCTCGGGGCTGGCGCGGGAGAAGTCCTGGAGCCGGGAGAAGAGGGCCTCCAAGCCAAGGCGTGCCTCCAGGCGGGCGAGCAGCGCTCCCAGGCAATAGTGGATGCCGTGGCCGAAGGCGAGGTGGGACGCGCGCTCGCGCTCCATGAGGAACTGCCCGGCCTGGGGGAAGTGGCGCTCGTCTCTGAGGGCGGAGGCGAGCAGGACCAGGACGATGGAGCCGCGCGGCAGGTGCACTCCGGAGAGCACCGTGTCCTCGGTGACGAGACGGAGGCTGGAGTGGCCGGGGGGCTCGAAGCGGAGGACCTCTTCGAGGAGCTGGGGGAGGAGGCTCGGATTCGCGAGCACGCGGGCGCGCTCCTGGGGATGCTCGGAGAGGACGACCATCGAGTTCGCGAGCAGGTAGACGGTCGTCTCGATGCCGGCGGGGAGCAGGGCGAAGAGGAAGCTCATCAACTCGTCGTGGGAGAGCGCCGAGCCGCCGGCGTCGGGACGGAGGAGCTCGCTGATCAGGTCGGCTCCGGGGGACTGGCGCCGGGCGTGGAGGAGCTCTTCGAAGCAGCGCTCGAGGCTGACGAGGTTCTCGCGGACGCGGAGCTGCTCTTCGAGGGAGTGGCGGCCTGCGGGGAGGTTGACGAGGTCATCGGCCCACTCCTTGAGGCGCGGGTACTGAGAGGGCTCCAGGCCGAAGAGCAGGCCGAGCACGCTGACGGGGAGTCGCTGGGCAAAGTGGGCCATGAAGTCGACGGGCCCTTCTTGGCGGAGAAGCTGCTCGGCGAGTTCATGGGAGAGGGCGCGGATGCGAGGCTCCAGCACGGCAAGGGCGGCGGGGCCGAACGCGCGGCTGACGCGTGCCCGCAACTGGGTGTGGACGGGAGGATCCTTCATCACGAGGGACTCGGTGACGGGGTTGCGGGAGAGCCAGGGCGGGAGGAAGCCCTGTCCGAGTCCTGCGGAGGAGAAGCGGCGGGGCTCCTTCATGACGGCGACGACATCGTCGTAGCGGCTGACAGCCCACATGCCGCCGGGCTCTACCTGGCGGATGCCGGTCTGGCGCAGCTCGGCATAGAGGGGGTAGGGGTTGGCGCGGGCTTCTGGGGTCATCAGGTCGAGCATGGGTGGGTCCCTCGGGTGAAGAAAGAGTCGAGGGTCTCCACAACAAGTCCCGCGCCAGCGCGCCGCCCCTAGTGCGTTCCGGGGGTTACGTGGTGGTCCTTGGCTGAAAGCCCCCGAATTCCATCAAAGCGAAGGAGCAGGAGCCTTCATTTTGAAGGAGCTGGTGAGGCGGTGGTCGAGGCCGAAATCGAGACGCGTCTGGGTCACGTCCGGCCGGACCAGGCTCGGCAGGCTCACCGCTTTGTCCGGAGGTGGGCTTTCACCGTCTCCCAATCCAGCTCGGCCCGGTGGCGCGTGCCAGGAGACGCTCAGCAGTCTTACTCAGCCTGGAGTCACGCGCCCGCCAATCTCCGGGAAGCGCTCATACGCGCGTAAGAGCGCCTCAAGGTGCGCGGGGGTGTCGAGATCGAGCGGCGTCTCTGTGAGTCGAACGACCCACCCGCCTGTCGCCGTGCGCCGCGCCCGAGAGAGCAGTTCCGCATCACGCGGGGGATCCGGGAACCCGATGGTCTGTGCGGCAGCGGCGGACCAGTAATTCAGCCATCCGAGGCGATGCGGGATCTCGGGCGAGCGGATTTTCTCTGGGAACTTGAGCGCTGGCAGCCCACGGGGCGGAACCCCCGGCTTATGTACCGGATCAAGAGTTTGCCCCGCGATCTCTACCCCGGCGCGGAACGGCGTCGCATGTCCCCACAGCGCGTGCGCGCCCTCCGCAATGCCTTCAAGCACAGAGGGTGCTGCCGTGATCGAGGCCTCGTCCAGCGGCAGCTTTGCATGGACTTCAAACTGCGACTGGCCACCTGCGCTGAGGCGCGCAGGTCTTCCCCACCCTGTCACTGTCACCGGGTAACTCTCGTCGCCGTTGCACACAAGAGGAAATCCCACTGCCTTCGCTCCTTCTGCGAGCCACGCATCGCGCTGAGGCAATGGGACGAGGCGCCCATCGTCGGAAACCATCCACTCCAAGCGCAACCCGGGCAGCGCCTGCTCCATCCCATGGACAACAGCGAGCGTGCGACCGTCGTTGCCCATGAGCGCAGGCGCGTAGACGATGATGCCGAGTCTGTTTCGTGTAGTCATCGTTTGCATCCCGTGACGACGATATTGAGTGTGGGTTCTTCATACAGCAGCGCGGCTTTGTGCTCTTCGGTGCTCACGCCGATCACGAAGCCATAGCCACATCTCTCCGCGATGTCCCGCTCACCCAGCAGCAACGGCATCTGTTTCAGGATCGTCCGCCCCCGGATAAAGTCAGGGTACGTGTCAAACCGATGGGTCTTGATCTCCCACAGTACACGGACGCCGACTTGCAGAGCATCGAAGCGCACTCCGCCCACGAGCACGTCCATTCCGGGATAACGGTTCGGCGGAAACGTGTCGGCGCACGCGTCATGCGGATCATCCTCGCCCGCGTGCGGCACCGGGATGGGCTCGCACTCAGAACGGCGGCGCTCCTCCGTCACCGGGGCAGGCGGGTCCCTCCTGTTCGCTCTGGACTTCTCCGGTGTGGGGTTCGCCTCCGGTTCCTGCGAGGCCCGAGGAGCGTCTCCGGCCCAAAGGCCCGGCTCCCGAGTGGGCGGCAACACGCGCTTGTGCGGGCTCCGCGGTAGGGGCTGGGGTCGAACCTGCCCTGGCTGCCCGCGGGTGGGGAGGCCCGTGCCGGGCACAGCGGGTGGGCGCACAGGCGCCCAAGCGTACGTCTCAGGCGCCTCTTGAGTCTCAAGTGCCTCTTGAGAGGTGGCGCACCCAGCTACGACAACGGCAACGGCAACGGCTTGGCGGAGGGCGCTGCACGTTCGGAAGTTCATTCCACGTCCTTTCATCGAAGAGGGGGCGGTGCGGGTCAAGGCTGGGCCAGTTCCCCTCGGGAATCTGCCAGCAAGCGCTGACAGCTTGAGCCGGGAGCGCGTGCGTCCGACAGCTCCAGCTCGGGCCGGGGTGCGCGCGTCCGGCAGCGTCCGCTCGGGCCGTGGGCGCCACCTCAGAGCGCTCCAGCTCGGCCCGGTGGTGTGGCGCACGGCGAGCGGAGGTGTCAGACGCCCCCCGCACCTTGAAGCGCTCCAGCTCGGGCCGGTGGCGCTCACGTCGGACAGCTCCTGGATAGGTCAGCCGGTACTCTTGCAGTACTTCAACAACGCCCGGGAGTGCTACGCGCCCCAGAACGCCCGGGAACTGCTCCGCCAATTGAAGCGGAGCAGAGCCCATTGAGCGTGCCGCTCAGCCGCCGGTGCGCGGAGACTTGTCGGCGTGGCCGTCGTCGTACAGCGCGGTCAGCCCGGTTACCTTGCCCGAGGCGTCTTTCTCGATACGGAGACGAAGGATGTCCATGCCATCGTCGAGCATGAGGGTGTCCGCAGTCATCGGAACCGCCCGGACCTTCAGCCCGGTCTGCTGCCGCTCGTACCAGAGCGAGCCGTTCTCATACTTCAGCGTGCGTGAACCGTAGCTCCCCGCGAAGCTCTTGAGCACCTCGGCGGTCAGCGTCACCGGGTTGGCTTGCGCCTCCACCTTCTGGAGCGACCACGACAGCTGTTGCTTCCGTGCCTCGTCCTTGGCTTGGTTCTGCAGCTTCTTCAGCGCATCCTGGTGGGCGGTCACGAGCGCCTTGTCCGCAGGAACCTGGATGTCCGGCGCAATGCCCGTGCCCTCCCAGTTGGTGCCGGTGATGGGGTTCACCGCGCGGCCAAATGGAATGAACGCCAGCAGGTGCACGTCCGCGAGGAAGTGGGCGTTGACCGGATGCGCACCGCCGCCGGTCGTCTCTCCCACGATGGTGGCGCGCTTGAGGTTCTTCAGGTTGTAGGTGAACTCCTCAGCCGCCGAGAAGGTGCGCGAGCTGGTGAGCACGTACACCGGGACATTCGCCATCCGCTTGCCGGCCACGTGTGCCGAGGTCCAGAACTGCTTCGTGGTGTTCCCCTTGCGGATGTAGAAGCTGTTGAGGTGCGTCGATTCTTCGAAGAAGTAGCTGGTGATGAACTGCACCATCGATGGATCGCCACCGCCGTTCTTGCGCAGGTCGATGATCACCGCATCCGAGTTGCCCAGGAAGTTCATGGTGGCCACGGCCGTCTCGCCCCCGAACTCCGCGCCGATGAAGCCTCTCAGGTCCAGGTAGCCCACGTTGCCGGCCAGCCGCTCGACCTTCTCGAAGCCGAAGTTCACGGACGCCAGCTCATTGCGGATCTTCTCGCGCACGGCGGGATCCTTGGCTGCGTCTTCGTCCAGATCCGGGGGCTTCGAGGGTGCGTAGCGGACGCTCAAGTGCTTGTCCTTGCTCACCTCGCGCAGGTCGCGAGTCAGCACCTCCGCCAGCTCAGCCGAGTTGGCGATCTTGTCGTAGGCGCCCGCCTTCAGCTTCTGGCGGAGGCCCGCCTCCATCTTCTTCGCCACGTCCGGGAACACGTAGTTCTCGTTCAGCGCCGCCGAGACGCGGTCCACGATCTTCGCGCGCATCGCCGCATCCACGGGCTCACCGGCGCCGGGGCCCGATCTGGGCTGAGCCTGGGAGACGCCTGCGAGAAGCAGGGCTGCGGAGAACAGCGCGCCTCCCCAGCCGTGCAGCCACCCACTTCCATTCCTGCCACTTGCTGTCGTCATCAGAATTCCCTCTGTGTATCCGAGTACTCGCACGTTAGAGATCCGCAGCCTTTCTCGAAAGTCTTGGAGGAGCCACCGATGCGGCTGGAGGACCTCGACATCCACGCGCTGCTGGAGCTCGACCCGGAGGGCGGCATGGTTCGCTTCGCGGGACAGCGCGCGCTCATCCTCGACGCCGTGGCCATGGGCCTGCTCCGCAAGCAGCTCCTGGACACGCTAGGGCCCTCGGCGGCTCGGGTCATCTTCACGCGCTTCAGCTTCGCGCACGGCTGGCGCATGGCCGAGGCCCTGTGCTCGCGCTTCACCTGGGACAGCGCCCGGGATTGGCGCTTCGCGGGTGGCCTCATCCACACGCTCCAGGGGCTCATCCGCCTGGCTCCCGGCGCGGAGGACCCCTTCTCCCCAGAAGGCGCCACGATGGAGGCCTCCTATGAGGCGGAGCAGCACTTGCTGCACGCGGGGCGCTCGGACACGCCGGTCTGCTGGACGCTCTGCGGCTTCGCCAGCGGCTATCTCAGCCGCGTCGAGGGCGAGCGCATCTACGTCCTGGAAGACCGCTGCATCGGGCGCGGGGACGCGGTCTGTCACTTCCACGCGAAGACCCGGGAGGGCTGGGGAGCCACCCTGGAGCCGCACCTGCCCTTCTTCGAGCAGGAGGGGCTCGAGGTGGCGCTGCGCCAGGTCACCGCGGAGCTGGTCCGAGCCGAGCGGGAGCTTGCCGAGCGGAAGAAGGCCCTGGCGCGGTCGCCTCGGGAGCCCGAGCTGCCTTCCGGCATGGTGGCCCGCAGCCCGGCGATGCGGCGGGTGATCGAGCTGGCTCGGCGCGTGGCCCCCGTGGACTCGACCGTGCTCATCACCGGAGAGAGTGGCGTGGGCAAGGAGCGGGTGGCGCGGCTCATCCACGAGGAGTCCTCGCGCGCATCCGGGCCGTTCCTGGCCATCAACTGCGCAGCCCTCGCGGAGACGCTTCTGGAGAGCGAGCTCTTTGGCCACGCGCGCGGCGCCTTCACGGGCGCGGTGCGCGACAGGCCCGGCCTGCTGGAGGCCGCGAGCGGTGGGACGTTGCTCCTGGATGAGGTGGGCGAGATGCCACCCTCCGTTCAGGTCAAGCTGCTGCGTGCGCTGCAGGAGCGGCAGATCCGCCGCGTGGGAGAGAACCGGGACCGGCCCATCCGGGTCCGCGTGCTGGCGGCCACCCACCGCACGCTGGCGCGCGAGGTGGAGGCTGGCCACTTCCGGAAGGATCTCTTCTACCGGCTGCGGGTCGTCGAGCTCGCCGTGCCGCCTCTGCGCGAGCGGCGGGAGGATCTCCTGCCCCTGGCGCGTTCGCTGCTCGCCAGCGCGGCCGAGCGGATGGGACGGCCGGTGCCCTCGCTCACGCCGCAAGCCGCGGATCAGCTCGCCCGGTACGACTGGCCCGGCAATGTCCGGGAGCTGGAGAACGCCATGGAGCGTGCCGTCGCCCTGGCCCAGGGCCGCCGTGTCGATTGGGAGGACCTGCCCGAGGACATCCGGGGCGCATTGCCAGGGCCCACCCTCTCCGGAGGCGGAGTCCGCACGCTGGAGGAGATCGAGCGGGACTACATCCTGGCCGCGCTGGAACACCATGGTGGGAATCAGACCGTGACGGCGCGGCAGCTCGGCATCGGTGCTGCCACGCTGTACAGGAAGCTTAAGCAGTATGGCGCTCTGGCTCGAGACAGAGAGACAAAGGCTTCAGGCCGGCGGTGAGGTTCGGGCCGGTCCCAACCTGTCGGACAAGCGGACAGGTTCGTGCCAAGCTTTGCTGGCAACTCACGCGCAAGGAGGGGGGGTATGGACACGCTCTCGGTCGACCGGATCGTCTTCCCGGTCACGCTCTCGGATGGCAACACCTACTCTCTGGTGGGGTACCTGTACTTCCGTGAGACCTGGCGCAACCGGCCTCTCCAGGTGGCCCTCCACGGAGGCAACTACAACCACAAGTACTGGGACATCCCGCGGATCAACGGGCACGACTACTCGTATGCCGAGTTCATGGCCCGCCAGGGCCACGCGGTCCTCGCGCTCGATCTGCTCGGCAGCGGCACCAGCAGCAGGCCGGACGCGGACTTCCTCTCGTTCCAGGAGATGGGGAGCGCCGTCCACCAGGTGCTGGCCAGCTTGCGCAATGGCACCCACCCCCACGGCTATGTGTTCCAGAAATTGGTGCTCGTGGGGCACTCGCTCGGAGCGGCACTCGCGACGTACGTCCAGGGGACCTACCGCGACGCGGATGCCGTGGTGACCACGGGCGTGGTGTTCGTGGACTACCAGCGGCCGCTCGATCCCGAGCTCATCAAGGAGCGCGCGAAGGATCCGTACTTCAAGCTGCCGTCCGAGCTGAGGGGCACGGCGTTTCACCGGGCCTCCAGCACCGAGCCCGCCGTGATTGCCTATGACCGCGCGCACCTCGATGACTTCATCCCTCGGGGCTATGCCCTCACTGTCTTTCCGTTCATCTCCGACCCCGCAGTGACCCGTGTGAACCAGGTCACCTCTCCCGTGCTGGTGCAGCTCGGCGAGTTTGATCCGCTCGCGCCGGGCTCCCTGGCCGAGCAGGAGCTGGCCTGCTGGTCCAGCGCATCCAAGCGCTCCGTTCAGGTCATCCGAGGCGTGGGCCACAGCTTCAACGCGCACCTCGCCAACCAGAGCAGCTGGACTGGAATCCACCGGTGGCTCTCCGAGACGTTGCCCCAGCAGTGACCCTCCTGGGTGACCCTGACGGTGCGGAGCGGCAGGGGCTGGCGGGCGAGCGAGCCTCTGACGGGTGGCCCGAGGGGGGGAAGACGGAGACCGGCGGCGGACTTAACCTCCGGGAGGGGAGGCTGGCGCGGCACGGCCGCAGGCCCCCCCGACACAGGGGGAAGATTCCATGAAGATGCTGTTGCACGAACTGCACCCAGCCATGGTCCATGCTCCGCTTGCGCTGCTGCCGACGGCGACAGCGGCCGATTTGATTGCCACCCTCAGCGGCGACAAGTCCTGGGCCAAGGTGGGACGGCGGCTGTGGGTAGCGGGCACGGTCGGCGCCCTCTTCTCGGGGCTGGCCGGGCTGGCCGCCTCGCAGGAGGTGAAGCTCAACGAGCCGCGCGCCCGTGACATGGTGTTCATCCATGGGCTCGGCAATGCCGTCATCTCGCTGGGCGCGGTGGGCATGACGCTGTGGCGGCTGCGCCATCCTCCTTCGCTCGGACAGACCTTGATCGGGCTGATGGCCAACGCGGCGGCGGTCTACACCGCCTCCCTGGGGGGCAAGGTGGTCTACGATATGGGCGTGGGCATCAACTCGATGCCTCCCGAGGCTTCGGCCGGCACGCTGAAGGGCCCGCCGCTCTTGTCCGCCGAGGCCCCCAAGGCGCTGCTGCGGGATGGGCTCCAGGGCATGCGCTGGCTGATCCGCCGCGCGAAGAGCCTCTTCTCCGGTGCGCAGCCGCTGACCTCGGGCTCCGCGGGCTTCGGCCCCGCGTACGAGGTGCCTCCGACGCCGGAGCTGGTGCTGGAGCACGACACCACCGGTGGCATGGTGGAGCAGTCGCGCCACTGAAGCGCTGGAGGCCCGCGGGACCACCCAGGCCCTGGGGCCTCGGTGGTCCCTGGTTCGCTCATTCCCTTCAGGCAAGGTGCGCTGGGGAGCGGGCGGACCAGCGTCTCACCCTCGGCCCGGTTGCGCTTTTGGATGCAACTTTGAACAACTGTCGGAAAGGTGTCTTGACTCAGCCGTCGTGATGCCAAGACTGCGAGTGTCCTCCAATCCAGGAGGCAGAGCCCCCCCCCGCTCGTGCACCCGGCCCGATCATCTCGATGAAGCCCTCCATCCTCCTCATCTCGGGTGCGCCCCAAGTCCGATCCCTTCAGAAACTCGCGTTGGAGAGCCAAGGCTGGCAGGTGCAGGAGGCGGACACTGTCGCGGCCATCACCGCGTGGGGGCCTCGGCCGGACGTCATCGTGCTGGAGGCGAGCACGCCCCTGGAGGGGCTGGCCACCGAGGATGCTCCTCGAAGGGCGCTGGAGGCGCTGGGTGTTCCGCTGCTGGTGATGGCGTCCGCCGCCGAGCAGGAGCAGCTGACGCGGCAGAAGCTGCGCGCCGTCTACCTGGGCTACCCGCTGTCTCTCGGCGGGCTGCTGGAGGCGGTGCGCATGGTGCTGCCGATCTCGGCCCTGTCTCCCGATGGCACGCAGAGCCCCACCGTGCTCGTCGCCGATGATGATCCGGTCTCGCGCAAGCTGCTGATGCTGTTGCTGGCTCCCTTCCACTTCAACGTGCTGCTGGCCACCGATGGAACGGCGGCCCTGGAGCTGGCCCGGCGGCGCAAGCCGGACGCCGTGCTCGCGGATGTGCTGATGCCGGGGCTGGATGGCTTCCGGCTCTGCCTGGCGCTGCGCAAGGAGCCCCGGCTGACCCACGTGCCCGTGCTCCTCACGCACATTGGCACGCCGGACGAGCTGGACCTGCGCATGGCGCAGAACGTGGGCGCCAACGGCTTCGTGCGCCGCACCCAGGAGGGCGATGAGATTCTCGGCGCGCTCCTGCGTGAGCTTCGCCACGGTGGCTTCTCGCCCGCGGCCGCGGAGCAGAGCCCCTCGGTGGACGAGCACCTGCACGGCATGGTGCGGCGCTTGGAGCGCCAGGTGGGCCTGCTCACCCAGGCCGAGCGCGCCGTCAGCGAGAGCGAGGAGCGCTACCGCCTCATCGTCTCCGGCTCCTTCGACGGCGTCTGGGACTGGGATCTGCGCCGCCGCTCGTTCTGGTGCAGCCCGCGCCTGCTGGAGATGCTGGGCCTGGAGCCAGAGGACTTCCTGGGCACCTATGAGGGCTTCGTGGAGCGGCTGCACCCGGAGGACCGGGATGCGGTGGTGAACGCCCTCTCCACGCACCTGGAGCACGGCACCCCGTATGACGCGTCCTTCCGGCTGCGGCACGCCGATGGCAGCTACCGCACGTGCATGGGCCGTGGGCGGGCACAGCGGGACGTCTCGGGGCGGCCGGTGCGCATGGCCGGCATCATCGACGACGTCACCGAGCGGCTCCGCCTGCTGCGGGAGACGCAGGAGGCCGTGCGCACCCGCGACGAGTTCCTCAGCGTGGCGGCCCACGAGCTGCGCACGCCGCTCACGGCGCTGCGGCTGCGGCTCCAGGGCGTGAACCAGGCGCTGCGCGCGGAGGGGCCCTGGTCCCCGGAGAGAATCTCCCAGGCCCTGGGGTCCGCGGACCGGCAGGTGGGGCGGCTGGCCAGTCTGGTGGACACCTTGCTGGACGTGTCCCAGCTGCACAGCCAGGCGCCGCGGCTCCAGCTGGAGGAAGTGGATCTCGCCTCGGTGGTGCGCGATGCGGTGGAGCACTCGGAGCATGAGGCCGTGCGCTTGGGTTGCCGGCTGGTGCTCGCCTCGCTGCCGAGCACCCTGGGGAGGTGGGATCGGGTCCGCATGACGCAGGTCATCCGGCACCTGCTGGCCAACGCCATGAAGTTCGGGCCCGGTAAGCCGGTGGAGGTGGTGCTCCAGTCCGAGTCCGACACGGCGGTGCTCGAGGTGAGGGACCACGGCATCGGCATTGCCCCCGAGCGCGTGGAGGGGCTCTTCCAGCGCTTCGAGCGGGCTGTCTCGGTGAGGCACTACGGTGGGTTGGGCTTGGGGCTGTACCGCGTGCGCCGCATCGTCGAGGCCCACGGCGGCGCGGTGACGGTGGACAGCGTGCCGGGCCAGGGCGCTACCTTCCGCGTCCACCTGCCCCGGGCGGGGGCCGTCCGTGCGGCCCTCCTGCCCGTGCAGGCCTGATTACGCCTTCACCTGCTCCTTCTTCTCAGGGGTGCCGCTGCCCACGGTGATGCGCTTGGGCTGCACCTCGGGGCGCTTGGACACCCTGAGCGTCAGCACGCCGTTCTTCAGCTCGGCGTTCACGGCGTCCGGGTTCACGCCCTCCGGCAGGGTGAACGCGCGGCTGAACGAGCCGTAGCTGCGCTCGTAGGTGTAGAAGCGCTCACTCTCCTCGCGCTTCTCGCTCTCGCGCTTGCCGCTCACCGTCAGCCGGTCTCCCGTGAGTGTGATTTCGATGTCCTTCTCCTCCACTCCCGGCAGGTCCGCCTTGAAGATGAAGGCGTCCTTCGTCTCCTTCACCTCGAAGGTCGGCACGAACGTGAGCGTGCCCTCGCGCCCCGCACCGGTAAACCACTGGTTCATCACATCGAAGGGATCCAGGCCCATCAGCTCCTGCATGCGCTGGAATGGATCCCACTCGCGGGTCCGCTGCAGGCTCCCGCCACTCCCTCGGCGAACAGGTAGATCTGCCATGACACTGCCTCCTTCCTTCGCAAGACGGAGCGAAGTCACGAGGACTTGCCGCCGTCACTTCTGACGTAAGGCAGGAGGGGCCCGCTGTAAGGCGTCACACCGGCAGGCGATGGCAGGCCACCTCGTAGCGCCCAGGGTGCCAGGAACTCCGAGCGGAGCCTCTGCCTGCATGCCCGCCCTGCCTCAGGGCAAGCGGCCTTTCTGGCACGGGGGGTCCGCCCGTCGCTACATCTCTGTCGCGGATGGCTGGGGAGTGTCGCCCACTGGGCGATGCCAGGGAACTCACTGCCAATAACTATCTCTCGGCAACGGAATCCCTCTAGGGTGGCCAATCGTTTCCAGAGGAGCTTCATGCCTGAGGTGCTCGTCGTTGATGACAGCAAGGTGATGCGGGACATGGTGGTGGCCTGTCTGCGGCCCTACCCAGGTCTGAGCTTCACGCATGCCTCCAGTGGCTTGGAGGCCATCGAGCGGCTGTCGCTCAAGCCGTATGACCTCATCGTGCTCGACCTGAACATGCCGGACATTGGTGGCATCGAGGTGGTGGAGTTCGTGCGCGGCCAGGACACGCTGCGCCACCTGCCCATCGTCATCGTCACCACGCGCGGAGATGAGGCCTCGCGGGCCCGGGCGCTTCAAGCGGGCGCGGATCGCTTCATGACGAAGCCGTTCACGCCCGATGCCATCCTGGGAGAGGTCAAGGGGTTGCTCGAGCGGGTGCACGGGTGAGCGTGGACCTGGCGGATTTCCTCCCCGCCTATCTGACCGAGGTGGAAGAGCTGCTGGGCATCGCGAACACCCAGCTTTTGGCCCTGGAGACCGCCGCGAAGCAGCGCTCCGCCAGCCCGCGCACCGTTCGGGAGCTGTTCCGGGCTCTGCACACCATCAAGGGCCTGTCGGCCATGGTGGATGTGGAGCCCATCGTCTCCATCGCGCATTGGATGGAGGCGGCCCTGCGGCAAGCGGACCACGCGGGCGGGCGGGTGCCCGAGGACAGCATCGAGCCCCTGATGCAAGGCCTGCGCGCCATCGAACAGCGGGTGCATCAGCTCGCCGCGGGCAAGCCGGTCGCCGGGGCCTCCAAGGGCTTGCTGGATCGCCTGGAGCAGCTCGACGCTACCGAGCGGGGCCCACAGGGCAGCCCGGCGGCGCCGGCCCGGCTCGAGCTGGAGCCCACGCTCGCCGCGAAGCTCTCCACGTCCGACCAGGAGCAGCTGCTGGCCGGAGTCGCCGCGGGCAAGCGGGCCCTGCGCCTGGACTATGTGCCCTCCGCCGATCGCGCCGCCCAGGGCCTCACCATCAACACGGTGCGCGAGCGCGTGGGACAAATCGCGGAGATCGTCAAGGTCATCCCCGTGGCCGGCGCCACGAATGGCGGTGGCAACCTCACCTTCGCGCTGCTGTTGCTCACGAGGGAGGACGATGCGGCGCTGTTGGAGGCGGTGGGGGGGCCCCCCGCCACGCTGCGGATGGTGGCCTCGTCCGCGCCTGCTGGGCCCGCTTCGCTGCCGCCCCCCACCTCGGCCGAGTCACTCCTGAACGAGGAGGAGGCCGCGGCCGCGGAGCCCCGCCGCAGCGGCGTGCTGCGCGTGGAGGTGTCCCGCCTGGATGAGGCGCTGGAGCGGCTGGCCGCGCTCGTCGTCACCCGATCGAAGCTGGCGCGGGCGGTGGCAACGCTGACGGCGGCCGGTGCCCCCACCCGCGAGCTCGTCCAGGTGCTCCAGGAGAATGCGCGCCAGCTGAGGGACTTGCGCGCCTCCATCCTCCACCTGCGCATGGTGCGCGTGGGCGAGGTGCTGGAGCGGCTCCCTCTGCTGGTCCGGGGGCTGCGCCGCACCATGGGCAAGCAGGTGCGGCTCGAGATGGACGTGGGAGACGCGGAGCTGGACAAGTCCGTTGCGGACCGGCTGCAGCCCACGCTCGTCCACCTGGTGCGCAACGCGGTGGACCATGGCCTGGAGCGCCCCGATGAGCGCCGCGCCGCGGGCAAGCCCGAGGAGGGCGTGCTGCGCCTGGCCTGCCATGCGCGCTCCAACGGAAGGCTCGAACTGACGGTGAGCGATGATGGCCAGGGCGTGGATGTCGCCACCGTGGCCGCGCGCGCGGGAGTCCCTGTCCCCGCCACTCCCGAGGAGCTGCTGGAGCTGATGTGCCGCCCCGGCCTCTCCACCCGCGCCTCCGCGGACACCACCAGCGGGCGCGGCATGGGCATGGACATCGTCAAGCGCATCATCGTCGAGCAGCTCGGCGGGGAGCTGCGCCTGGAGACGGCGCCCGGCAAGGGAACGACGTTCAGCTTGTGCGTGCCCCTCACCATCACCATCGTGGACGCGTTCGTCTTCGAGTGCGCCGCCCTCCGCTACGCCGTGCCCGTGAGCGGGGTGGAGGAAATCATCGAGGTGGACACCTCCCGGCTCGTCCATCCACCTGGGCGCGCGGGCGGCATGGCCATGCTGGAGCGCCGAGGGCAGGCCGTCCCGCTCCTGTCGCTGGAGCGGCTGCTGCGGCGGGACGGGGGGCGTGAAGGTCCAGGGCCCAAGGCCTTCGTCGTCCGGCAGCGCGGCATGCCCCTGGCCATCGCCGTCGACCGGCTGCTGGGCCAGCAGGAGATTGTCCTCCGGCCGCTCGAGGACCCCCTCGTGCGGGTGCCCGGCGTGGCCGGCGCCACGGATCTGGGGGATGGACAGCCGACGCTGGTGCTGGACTTGCCCGCGCTCAGCGCGGCGCGCGGGGGAGGCTCGCGGCTGGAGAGCGCTGCCGCGAAGGGAGGTGCGGCATGAGCTCGCTGCATGTGGTGTTCAAGGTGGCAGGGGCCGAGTACGCCATTCCCGCCTCCGAGGTGTTGCAGATGGAGTCCTTTACCGGGGCCACGCCCGTGCCCGGCGCTCCCGCGCACGTGGCGGGGCTGGTGCAGGTGCGAGGACGGGTGGTGCCGGTGGTGGATGCGCGCGCGCGCTTCGGGCTGCCGCCCGTGGAGCGGACGCTGGACTCGCGCGTGGTGGTGGGCCAGCTGGGCTCGCGCATCGTGGGGCTGCTGGTGGACAGCGCTCGCGAGGTACTGAAGCTGGCGCCGGACCAAGTCCAGCCTCCACCCCAGCTCGTGGCGGAGCAGGCCCAGGGATTCGTGAAGGCCGTGGCCCGGGTAGGCCCGCGCCTGGTGATGCTGATCGATTTCCCCCGTGTCATCGGGGAGGAGAAGGTTCATGGCGGCTGAAAATGGGAGTGCGGTGGGCGTAGAGGATGCGCGCTCGATTGTCGACAGCGCGGCCCGCTCGGTGCGCGAGGGGGCAGGGGTGTTGCAGGCGGTGGAGCAGCTCTCCACGAAGCTGGCCGCCGCGGGCAACGAGCAGGCCGCGGCCAGCGAGCAGGTGCGCGCCTCCATCGAGGCCGTGGCCGCCAGCGTGGAGGAGACGTCCGTCTCCGTGCAGGCGCTGGTGCGCTCGCAGCGCACGGTGAGCGAGTCCGCCAGGGGCGTGCAGCAGGACGCCGAGCAGACGGCGGGCGCGATCCAGGAGATGTCCGCCTCCATCGGCGCGGTGCGCAAGGACGCCACGGCGCTGGCCAGCTCGGCAGACACCACGGCGGCCACGCTCGAGGAGACGGCCCGTTCCGTGAAGGGCGTGAGCGCCAGCGCGGAGGACCTCGCCGCCTCCAGCGAGGAGCTGCTGGCCGGCATGACGGAGATGAGCACCACGGTGACGGACATGGTGGCGCGCAACCAGTCCAGCGCCTCCGCCACCGAAGAGGTGGCCGCCACCATGGAGCAGATGTCCAAGGGCATCTCCCGGCTGTCGGCGGATGCCCAGAGCGTGGGCGAGCGCGCCACCGCCGTGTCCTCCGCCATGGGGGGCATGAGCCGGTCCCTGACCGAGGTCTCCAAGGACGCCACCAGCATGGCCGCCGCCGTGGAGCAGACGGCCGCCACCAGCGAGGAGTTGGCCCGCTCCGTGCGCGCGGTGGCCGAGCACGCCCGCACGCTCGAGGCGTCCGCGGCCTCCACCGCCTCGACGGTGACCGAGGTGGCCGCCAGCGTGGAGGAGGTGGCCGCCACCGCGGAGAAGAACGCCGCCACGGTGGATGCCAACGCCGCCACCATCGAGCAGCTGGCCCGCTCCGCGCAGTCGGTGGCCCGGGGTGCCGAGCAGATCAACACCCTGGCCGCGACCAGCGCCAGCTCCTCCGCTCAGCTCGAGTCCTCGTCGCGGCGCATCGCCCAGATGGCCGAGGAGGCCCGCGCCACCGGTGAGCGCGTCAGCACCACGGCCCGAGAGGGCGGCGCCACCGTGACCCGCTCCATCGCCGGCTTCACCCGTATCCGCCAGTCCATCTCCGAGTCCGCGGGGGTGATGAAGGAGATGGGCAGGCGCGCCGAGGAGATTGGCGACATCGTCCAGACGATCAACCTCATCGCGGACCGCACCAACCTGCTGTCGCTCAACGCCAGCATCGAGGCGGCGCGCGCGGGCGAGCACGGGCGCGGCTTCGCGGTGGTGGCCGAGGAGATCCGCGCGCTGGCGGACCGGGCGGCGGCGGCCAGCGCGGACGTGGCGAAGATCGTCCGGGGCCTGCAGAACACGGCGCGCGAGGCGGCGGTGGCCACCGGCGATGGCGTCCGCGCGGCGGATGAGGGCGCGTCGCTCGTGGCGGACGCGGAGCGGGCGCTCGGCTCCATCCTCAAGGGTGTGGACGAGCTGGGCACGACGGTGCGCGAGGTGTCCCGAGCCACGGCCGAGCAGGTGCAGGCGGTGCAGTCCGTCTCGCAGGCCACGGCCCGGGTGAGCGAGCAGGGCCGCCTCATCTCCGCCTCCGCCACCGAGCAGGCCCAGGCGGCGCAGGCCCTGGCGCAGGGCGCGGCGGAGATGCGCCGGATGGCGAAGCAGACGACGCAGGCCGCGGTCGATCAGGCCCGCGCGCTGCGGGACGTGGTGCGCTCGAACGGGCAGCTCGTCGCGGCCACGGAGCAGGTGTCCAAGGCGATGCAGGAGCAGGCCACGGCGGCCGGAGAGCTGGCGAAGACCGCCGCGCAGATGCGCGCGCTGGTGCAGCAGGTGAGCGTGGCGGTGGTGGGGCAGGGCAAGGAGGTGTCCACCGTGGGCGCGGCCCTGCAGGAGGTGAACACCTCCATCCAGCGCACGCTCGCGGGGCTGGCGGAGCAGGCCAAGGGCGCCGCCGAGGTGGCCAAGGCCATGGAGGACACGCGCAAGCAGGCGGCGCACGTGGCCAAGGCGGTGGCGGAGCAGGGCCGCGCGGTGCGGCAGAGCGAGATGGCGGCGCGGCAGGTGGCCAAGCTGGCCGCGGAGGTGACACGCGCCACGGATGAGCAGAGCCAGGCGCTCACCATGCTGACGCGCGCGGGCGAGGAGGTGCGCCGCGTGGCCAAGCAGACGGCGCGTGCGCTGGACGAACAGGCCGAGGTGGTCACCGCCCTCGCGGCCTCCGCCACCCGCCAGGCGAGCGGAGTGGCGGCGGTGGCCAAGGCCTCGGCGGAGCAGGCCTCCATGAGCGAGCAGATCAGCCGGGCGGTGGAGGACATGCGCGGCCGGGCACGGGAGATCGCCTCCACCACGACGCAGCAGGCGCGCGGCACGGCCGCCACCGCCGGAGAGGTCCGGGAGGTGACGGCGCGGCTGACCCAGCTCTCGCGCATGCAGGGTGAGCAGGTGGAACACCTGACGCGGCTGAGTGGGCTCCTGACGCCCGAGGGCCGTGCGGGCCGTGCGATGGAGCAAGCGTGAGAGCTCTCGGCAATCCCCTGTCGCTCTCCGCGGACGACCGCGCCCGGGTGGAGGCGGTGGAAGCCCTCGCGCGCCGCGGGGCCTCCGGTCTAGAGGCGCTGCTCGCGGATCTGGACACGCCGAGCTGGGCGGTGCGCCGTGCCGTCATCGGCACGCTGGCGCGCATGGGCACTTCGGCGGTGGCGCCGCTGTGCGACGTGCTGCGCCACCGCCGGGACAGCGAGGCCCGGCTGGCCGCGGCCGTGGAGGTGCTGGTCGCCTCGACGGGAGAGGTGGACGACTGCGTCATCGCGCTCGGGGAGGATTCCAACCCGGCCATCGTTTGTGACGCGGCGCAGGTGCTGGGCCGCCGCCGCAGCCGCCGCGCGGTGTCGCTGCTGGCCACGCTGACGGTGCACGCAGATGACAACGTCGCGGTGGCCGCCATCGAGGCGCTGGGCCGCATCGGCGGGGGCGCCGCGGTGGACGCGCTGCTGGCGGCGCTGGGCAGTGGCAACTTCTTCCGCATCTTCCCGGCGATCGACGTGCTGGGGCGCTCGGGAGACCCGTCCGTCGTCACTGCGCTGCTGGGCCTGCTGGCGGATCCGTTCTACGTCACCGAGGCTGCCCGCGCGCTGGGCCGCACCGGCCAGGAGGCCGCGGTGCCCGCGCTGGTGGGGTTGCTGCAGCGGGGCAATGACGCGGTGATGCGCGTGGCGGCGGTGGCGCTGGTGGAGATCCACGAGGCCCAGGTGCAGCGCTTCGGCGGAGCGCGCGTGGTGCAGTCCGCGCTGCGCACGCGGCCGGCGGGAGCGGAGCTCGGGCGGCGGCTGGCCCGGTGCCTCTCCGGTGCGGACGCGACGGAGAAGGCGGCCCTGTCCCGGCTGCTGGGCTGGGTGGGCGGGCCGGATGCGGCCTCGGGGCTGCTGGCGCTGCTGGACGCGGAGCCGACGGTGGCGCGCGCCTCGGCCAACGCCCTCATGGAGCTGGGCCCTGAAGCGGATGGCCCCATCCTTCAGGCCCTGCGCGAGGGAGACAGCGCCCGGCGGCAGGTGCTGCTGCCGCTGGTGGCCCGGCGCTCGGCGGCCGTGCCGGACGTGGTGGCCTGTCTGGAGGACCGCGACCCCATGGTGCGGTCCCTGGCCGCCGACACCCTCTCCCGGATTGGCGAGCCATCGGCCGTGAGGGCCCTCTTCGATCACCTGGGGGACGACGACCCGCGCGTGGTGCAGGCGGCGGCTGCCGCCATCCAGTCGCTCGGCAGCGAGGAGACGGAGCAGCTCGCCCTGGCGGCGGCGCGCTCCGCGGACCCTCGTACGCGCCGCGCGGCCCTGCGGATCATCTCCTACTTTGGCTATCCCCGCGGACTGGATGTGCTGCTCCAGGCCATGCGCGAGCAGGACGAGCGGCTGCGGGACGCGGCCATCTACGGCCTGCCCTTCATCGATGATCCGCGCGCCGTGGACGCGCTGCTGGAGGCGGCCCGGCATGACTCGGAGCGCACCCGCGCGGCCGCCATGCGCGCCCTGGGGCAGACGGACAAGGAGGCCCGCGTCACCTCGTGCCTGCTGGGAGGCCTCAACGACAAGGATCCGTGGGTGCGCTACTACGCGTGCCAGTCTCTCGGGAAGCTGAACGAGGAGGCCGCGGCGGACGCCATCGTCGCGCTGGCCAATGACGACGCGGGCCAGGTGCGCGTGGCGGTGGTGGATGCGCTGGCCCACCTGCACACCGAGAGCGCCATGATAGCGCTGCGGCGCGCGGCCAGCTCGGAGGACTCGGATGTGCGCCGGGCGGCGCTGCTGGGGCTGGGCGTGTCCAAGCGCCCGGACGCGCTGCCCGTGCTCATCGAGGCCGCCAGCCAGGGAGATCCGGCCACGCGCCTGGTGGCCCTGTCGGCGGTGGCGGAGTACGACTCGCCGGAGACGGTGACGGCCCTGCTGCGCGCGGCGGGAGATCCCGACGAGAGCGTGCGCAGCGCGGCGGTGGGCTTCCTGGCCACCCGTCCGGGCACCTCCGCCACGCAGGCCCTCGTGTCGCTGCTGGGAGATCCCGCCTTGCGCGAGCGCGTGGTGAGTGCGCTGTCGCTGCCCGCCGAGGGCCGCATCCCCGGCCTGATGACGGCGCTGGAGGCGGCGGATGAGCTGGTGGCGCCGCTGCTGGTGGCGGCCCTGGCGCGGATGCAGCGCGCGGATGCACGGGCGGCCCTGGTCTCCGCGCTGAGCACGAGCAGCCCGGCGGGACGGCGGGCGGTGGCGGCGGCGGTGGCGGCGCTGGGCACGGTGGAGGCCCGCGAGGTGCTGGAGCGGGCCGCGGCCCAGGACGAGGACCCAGAGGTGCGCCGGGCTTGCTTGCTTGCGCTGAGCCGCTGATGCCATCCCTTCCGCTCTCGCCGCCCGTCTTCGCCATCCTGACGCAGCTCATCGAGCAGCGCTCGGGCTTGCACTACGTGCCGGACGATCTGGATCTGCTCGCGGAGAAGCTCTCCGCCAAGGCGCTGGAGGAGGGCTTCGAGTCGCTGCTCGACTACTTCTACTTCCTCAAGTACGACCCGGCGGGCCCGGCCGCGCTGGATGCGTTGGTCGACACGCTGCTGGTGCATGAGACGTACTTCTTCCGGGATGCGCTGCCGCTGGAGGTCATCTCGGACGAGGTGGCGCGCTGGGTCCGCCTGGGGAAGCGGGTGCGGCTCTGGTGCGCGGCGTGCTCCACGGGCGAGGAGCCGCTCACGCTGGCGATGATGTTGGATCAGCGGGGCGTGCTGGACGGCGTGTCCCTGCTGGCCACGGACTACAGCCAGAAGGTGCTGGAGCGGGCCAAGCAGGGCGAGCACAACCTTCGCTCCATGCGGGCGCTGCCGGCGGGTATCGAGGGGCGCTACCTGGACGTGGTGGAGGGGCGGCCGCGGGTGCGCTCGGATCTGGTGGCCGCGGTGGAGTGGCGGCGGATGAACCTGATGGATGCGGGGGCCATCGCCGCGCTGGGCGCCTTCGATGTCATCCTCTGCCGCAACGTCCTCATCTACTTCCAGGACGAGACGGCGCGGCGGGTGGTGGAGTCCCTCACGAACGCGCTGCTCCCGGGAGGGAGCCTGCTGGTGGGCACCTCCGAGTCCCTGCTGCGCTTTGGCACGGCGCTGGTCTGCCAGGAGCGGCGCGGCGCCTTCTTCTATGTCCGGCCCCAGGAGGGGACATGACGGAAGCCCCCATTCGGGTGCTGGTGGTGGATGACTCCGCCTTCGCGCGCAAGGTGCTGAAGCAGGTGCTCTCCGCCGCCCCGGGTATCTCCGTGGTGGAGACCGCCCGGGACGGGCTGGACGCACTGGAGAAGATCGCCGAGCTGAAGCCGGACGTGGTGACGCTGGACCTGCTGATGCCGCACCTGGATGGGCTGGGCGTGCTGCGCTCGCTGGGGGGGGCGCCCTCTCCGCGCGTGGTGGTGGTGAGCAGCGCGGGCGAGGAGAGCGAGCTGGCGGTGACAGCGCTCCAGGCAGGGGCCGTGGAGCTGGTGCACAAGCCCACGGCGCTGGCCACGGACCGGCTCTACGAGCTGGGCGCGGAGCTGGTGGCCAAGGTGCGCACGGCGGCGGGTGCCGTGGTGCGCCCGTCTGAGCCCGTGCAGCCCGTGGTGAAAGCGGAGCCGCGCCCGGTGAATTCGACCGGACAGCGGCTGGTGGTGGTGGGCACCTCCACGGGGGGCCCCGCCGCGCTCACGCGGTTGATGTCGTCGCTGCCCGCGGACTTCCCGGCGCCGCTGGCGCTCGCGCTGCATATCCCCCCGGGCTACACGGAGGCGCTGGCGAAGCGGCTCGACCTGAACAGCGCGCTGGAGGTGGTGGAGGCGGACAATGGCGTGGAGCTGCGGCCTGGGCGGGCGGTGCTGGCGCGCGCGGGCATGCACCTGCGCGTGGCCCGGGACGGCGACAAGCTCGTGGGGTGGCTGGATCGCGTCCCGCTCCAGACGGCCCACCACCCCTCGGTGGATGTCCTCTTCCAGAGCGCGGCGGCGGTGTGGGGCTCGGGCGCGGTGGGCGTGGTGCTCACGGGCATGGGGGATGACGGGCTCGAAGGGGCTCGGGCCATTCGCGCGGCCGGAGGCCACGTGCTGACCGAGTCCGCCGAGTCCTGCGTGGTGTACGGCATGCCGCGCGTGGTGGTGGAGGCGGGCCTCTCCAACGCGAGAGCCCCCGTGGAGGAGATGGCGGCGCTGCTGGAGCGCTACGTGCGCTGAGGTGCCAGCGGGAGCTCCAGGGTGAAGGTGGCGCCCTCGCCCAGGCGGCTGTGCACGCGCACCTCTCCGCCCATGGCGCGCGCCAGCTCGCGGCTGATGTACAGGCCCAGCCCCAGCCCGCCGTACTGCCGCTCGGACACGCCGCGCTCGAAGCGGCCGAAGATGCGAGGCAGCACCTCGGGGGCGATGCCGATGCCCTCGTCCCTCACCGTCAGGCGCGCGCTGTCTCCCTCGCGCTCCACGCGGACGTGCACCGGCTGGCCGGCGCCATACTTGGCCGCGTTCGTCAGCAGGTTCACCATCACCTGATCCAACCGCCCGGAGTCCCAGCGCCCCCGCACCTCGGGCTCGGCCTCGACTTCCACCGGGCACCCGGCCCGCTCGAAGAGGTCCCCGAGCCGCTCGAGCACCTCGCGCAGGAGCGCGCCCATGTCCACCTCGCTCAGCTCCAGCTCCAGCCGCCCCGCTGACAGCCGGCCCACGTCGAGCAGGCTCGCCACCAGCGCCTCGAGACGGGCCACCTGCCGGCGGATGACGTCGAGACGGCGGCCGCTCTGCTCCCGAGTCTCCGGCGAGAGCGAGCGCTCGAGCATCCGCAGCTGCAGCATGAGGCTGGTGAGGGGCGTGCGCAGCTCGTGCCCCGCGACGGACAGGAAGTCCTCGCGGACCTGGACGGCCGCGCGCTCCGCCTCGTAGAGCCCGGCCCGCTCCAGGGCGTAGGCCGCCTGCTGGCCCATGGCGAGCAGGAAGGCCCGCTCCTCTTCGTCCAGGGTGTGCTCGTGGCGGAAGCCGAGCATGAGCGCGCCGAGCGGCCCTTTTCGCCCCAGCAGCGGGAGGGCGGCCCAGGAGTGATTGCTGTTCGCTCGCACGGCGGCCTCCGTGCCCGGGGCGTGCGCGAGCAGCTCCTCGCGCGAGCTGAGCCACTCGGGCCGGGCCTCACGGATGACGCGGGCCACGGGCACCTCCGCCTCCAAGGGCACTCGGGCGAAGCCCGCTGTGACTGTCTCGGGAAGGCCTTCGGCCTGGAGAAGCCGCAGGGAGCCGCCCTCCGCCTCCAGAACGTAGAAGGAGCCCGAGTCCGCGCCGCCGTTGGCGCCAGCCAGTTCGCGCAGGCTCACCCGCGCCACATCCGCTGGGGTGAGCGCTTGGGAGAGGGCCGAGGTGACGGCTTGCAGCCGCTCGGCCCATTGGCGCGTCCGCTGCTCGGAGGTGATGTCCGTCACCAGCGCGACCACGCCCTCCACCTTCCCGCGTGCGTCCCGCTGGGGGATGTACGAGGCGCGCACATGGCGCGGAGCGCTGCGGGTGTAGGGCTGGGTCCGCTCGAAGGTGAAGCTCTCGCCGGCCATCGCCCGGTCGAGCAGGGGGCGGACGCCCTCGTAGGCCGCGTCCCCGACCACCTCGCGCACGGGCCGGCCCTCCACCTCCTCGCGCTTCAGGCGGAACCACTCCATGTACCCCCGGTTCGCGTAGGCGTACACGTAGCGGCCGTCCTCCCAGCGGACGAAGGAGATGAGGACGGGCAGCGCGTCCGCCATCAGGCGCAGCTGGCCCTCGCTCCGCTCCAGGCGCTCGGTGAGGCCCGACTCCACCGCCGCTTGCAGACGCAGGTTGACACGGACCACGTGGCTGAGCACCACCAGGTAGGCCAGCAGCCGCAGCAAGTGGAACAGCCACCAGAGCGGATCCCACAGGTGGCTGAGCCCGAAGAGGACGCCCGCCATGGCGAACAGGAGGCATTGGTTGGCGAAGACGAGATCCTCGGCCTCTCCTCTCCGCCGGTGGCGCCGCAGAAAGAAGGCCGCGGCCCCGAAGAAGGTCAAGCCTCCGGTGATGTTGAGGAGCTTGGCCCACGGAAGATAGGCGCCTTCCGAGTCGAAGCCGGGAGTCCAGGCGTGGGGAAGCGCGACGAGGGCTGCGCACAGCGGCAGGGTGAGCAGGCCCACCACGAGGGGGATCGGCCCGGCGTGCCGTTGAGTCCAGGGCTCGGGCGCCCAGGCGAGCAGCATCACCAGCCCCCCGAGGAGATTGGGCAGCAGGCGCGACCAGAAGAAGGCAGGGCCGGGGTTCACCCACGAGTGCGTCACGTCCAGCAGGCCCATGCAGATCAGCGACGTGGCCACCCAGAGCAGGTGCGGCGCGTACCTGGCATAGCGCCGCCGCCAGAGCAGGACGGCCGCCATGGCCAGCGCGGTGAGGCCGCCTGCCGTCTCGAAGGAGGAGTGGAGCGGAGGGTAAGGCCACTGGATGCCACCCAGCCAGCGCAGCAGCACGAAGCTTGCCAGGGCAGGAAGGGCCACGCAGAGCAGAGCGGAGAGGGGGAAAGGCCGGCGGCCCGTCATGGTCCTCACGTGCGCTGCGGAGCGGCCGGGGCGCGGCGCCGCATCAGCTCCAGCGCCGCGGGGGGCAAGCGCGGTAGGCGTACGGTGAAGGTGGTCCCCTCCTCGAGGTTGGAGAGCACCTCGATCGTCCCTCCGTGGGCGTGGACGATCTCCTGGACGATGTAGAGCCCCAGGCCGTAGCTGGTCTTCGCCGTGCGAAGCGAGGACTGAGGCCCGCGCCGGAACGGCTCGAAGATGTGGGGCATCAGCTCGGGAGGGATGGGCTTGCCCTGGTTGTGCACCGCGAGCAGCACCTGCTCCTTCTCCCCGCGCGCCAGCAGCCGCACCTGCGTGTCCGGTGGGCTGTACTTCAGCGCGTTCTCCAGCAGGTTGGAGAGCACCTGGGCCAGCCGGTCCGGATCCCAGTTGCCGTGGGTGTCCGTGCCCTCCACCTCGCACACCACGGCCCTGTCCGGATAGGCCACGCGGAACTCGTGCGTCACCTTCTGCAGCAGCTCGCGCATGTCACTGCGCCGCGGCTCCAGGGTAATGCCGCCGCCCAGCCGCGCCCGGGCGAAGTCCAGCAGCAGCCGGGTGAGCCGCTCGATGCGCAGCGCCGCCGAGGTGATGCGCTTGAACGTGCGCTGCTGCTCCTCGGGCGGAGGGCCACCCGCGGCCATGATGCGCGCCCAGGAGATGATGGCTCCCAGCGGGCTGCGGATGTCGTGGCTGACGATGCCCACGAGCTGCTCCTGGAAGTCCACCGCCCGGCGGGACTCCTCCTCCAGTTGCAAGTCCCGCGTCACATCCTTCAGCGTGCCAATCATCCGCGTGGCCCGGCCGCCCTGGGACAGCACCCGCACCTTCGAGCGCATCCACCGGGGCGCTCCCGTGGGCACGTACATCCGGAACTCCGCCTCGAAGTCCACGGGGGCCTTCAGCGCCGTGGCCACCTGCTCCGCGAACCGCGTCTGGTCCTCGGCCAGCACCCGCTGGAGGAAGGCCTCGTACGTGTCTCCCGGCCCGCCCGGCACCCCGCCCAGAAGCGAGGCGATGTTCTCCGACCAGCGGATGCGTCCAGCCTGGATGTCCCAGTCCCAGGTGCCCACCTGGGCCGCGTCCATGCACAGGCGCAGCCGCTCCACGTTGAGGGCCTGCTCCTCCTCCACGCGCTGGTAGCGGGTGATGTCGCGGGTGCTGCCGAACACACCGAACACCTGGCCTTCCGCGTCCTTCAGCGGGCCGGTGGTGGACAGCCACACGCGCACGCCCTCGGCGGTGTGCTCCACGTCCTCGAATGTCACCGCGTGGCCCGAGGCAAACACCTGCCGGTCCCGGGCAATCCGGGTCGCGGCCACCTCGGGGGGGAACAGGTCCATGTCCGTCCGGCCGATGATCTGCTCCACGGGGCGGCCGAGCAGGCGCGCAAAGGCCTCGTTGATGAGCAGGTAGCGGCCCTGAAGGTCCTTGGTGAAGACGGCGTCCGGGATGCTGGTGACGAACGCCTCCAGGGAGAGGCTGTGGGGCGCCGAAGCGGGCGTGGCCGGGGCCGGAGCAGGGGCCTGCTCGGTCTGGGGGGCCTTCTTGGGGTTGGAGGCGGGCGCGGCCCGCTTGCTGGCGGCGGGCTTGCCCGAGGCAGGGCCGGGATCCGGTTCGGTGCGCCGGGAGCGCTTTTTGGCGGGAGGCTCGGACATTCAGTGGGGTCTGCTCATCCTACGGGAAACCACCGGTGGTGGCTTCAGGAAGCTAGGGGCTGGGCGAGAGGCCGAGGTTCCGGGCTACGTCCTGGAAGGTGGCCACGGCGGGGGTCTCTGTCCGGGTCTTCTCCGGGCTGGCCAGGTCTACCGAGAAGAGGCCGAACTTCGGCTCATAGCCCTCGGCCCACTCGAAGTTGTCCAGCAGGCTCCAGTGGAAGTAGCCCATCACGTCCGCCCCCTGGGCGCGGGCCTGCTCCACCGCGTAGAGGTGGCTCTGGAGGTAGTAGGGGCGGCGCTCGCCCGTTTGGTCCGGCATGCCGTTCTCGGTGACGAGCAGCGGCAGGCCGAGGTGCGCGTAGCGCGTGAGGAAGAGGTAGAGCCCCTCCGGGTAGATGTCCCAGCCCAGGTCATTCCTCTCCCGGCCGCGCGGCACGTACTGGCGGGACAGGGCAGGCTCGCCCAGGTACTGACGGACGTAGTCGCGCGTGTAGTAGTTGATGCCGAGGTAGTCGAGCGAGCCCTTCAGGTCCGCCACCTCGCGGTCGATGCTCACCTGGCCCGGCACGGAGAGGCGGATGCGGCCGGTGCGCACGGCCTCCGTCACGCTCTCGTTGAAGAAGGCGTCCGTGAGGGCCGCCACCGCCGTATCCGCCGTGGTGCCGGAGGCCGGCTGGAAGACGCGCACGTGGTGGGCCAGGCCGATGCGCGTGGCATGGCCGTCTCCGTCCGCATCCACCGTGTCCTTCTGGCGCAGCTGCCGGGCGGCGCGCGCATGGGCCTCGAGGAGATGGGACAGCACCGTCGCCATGGCCTTCGTGTCCTTCTTGCCTGGGGGCCACTCCCCATCCAGGTAGCCCAGCACCGCCAACACGTTGGGCTCGTTCACCGTGCACCACCAGTCGACCTCGCCACCCAGGGCTTCGGCCACACGTCCCGCGTAGGCCTCGAAGGCTTCAAGGGTCGCGGGGTTCTCCCAGCCCCCCGCCTCGGAGACCCAGGTGGGCAGGGTGAAGTGGTACATCGTCACCAGCGGAGTGATACCCTTCTGACGCAGCGTGCGGGCCCAGCTCTGGTAACGCGCCATCGCCTCCGCGTTCCAGGCTCCGGGCGTGGGCTCCAGCCGGGCCCACTCCAAGCCGAAGCGGTAGGCGTTGGCCCCCAGCCGCTCCATCAGCCGGACGTCCTCGTCGAAGCGGTTCCACGAGTCCGCGGCCTCGCCGGACACCGTCCCATCCTTGATATGCGGGCGGCCATCCGGCCACTGGCCACGTTCCCACACGGCCCAGTCGTTCTCGTTGCCGCCCTCGATTTGGTGGGCGGAGGTGGAGGTGCCCAGCATGAAGTTCCGGGGCAGGGCCTCGCCGAGGCGCGTGGCCTTCACCACGTCCGGATCAAAGTTCGGCCGATCACTGCACGCGGCCAGAAGGAGCGGCAGGGCGATCAGGAGGCGGTGTGTCACGACCCACCTCCCGGGCGGGACGAGCGCGGGTTGCCCACCAGCCCCACGGTGAACATGGCGCTGCGGGCGCCAGCGAGGCGGAAGGCGAAGGCCTCTAACTGGATGCCCGCGTTGGCCGTCAGCGGGATGCGCCCATGGGCTCGCAGGCCCAGGGGCAGCACGTACGCCAGTCCTACCGGGCCGTAGGAGGCGCCCACGTGCGCGGGCACCAGGCCCACCAGGTCCACCAGCCCCGCGTTCAGTGTCACCTGGCCCACCTGATAGAGCGCGCGCACCGAGGGCAGCACCGTGAGGATCGGCGTTGACGGGTACGTGGCTTGGAGCACGGCGCCGGCCAGCACGCTCCAGCGTTCGCCGGTGTAGCCCAGGCGCAGACTGAGCGAAGTGCTCGGCTTGGGGCCTCCGCGCTCCAGCGGCGTGAGCGACAGCATCCCTGCCTCGGCGGTGAGGCCGTTGTACAGGTAGTGCCCCCGGGTGATGCTGGAGAGAAAGAGATCATCCCAGCTTCCGCCCGGAAACGAGTACCCGCCAGTGAGCAGCCCCAGCGAGGAGGACACCTCATTCGTGAGCGCCCGCGGGGGCACCAAGTACGGAGCGTGGACGGAAGGGTCCTCGGCCCACGCGGGCAGTCCCGCGCAGAGGGCGAGGAGGAGGGGCAGGGAGCGCATTCGAAGGGGCCCACCATACCCCGGCACCCCGGGGGCCTGCTGCCCGGTTCTCCAGGGAAGGTGAAACCGCTTTACAGCAAATGTGTAATGGGGACGGAGCAACCCACCGGGCTCAGCTCACGCCGTGCCCTATCTGCGGGCCGCGGGCGGTGGCTCCATCGCTAACGTGTTCTCCATCAAGGCCAAGGAACTGGGGCCCGACAACATCCGCGTCAACACCGTGCTCGTGGGCATGATCGAGAGCGCGCGGTGGGCGCGGCGCGCGGAGTCCTCCGGAAAGCCGCCGGGCGTGCCCTTGGGACGGATTGGCCGGGCGGAGGAGTTCGCCGATGTGGTGGCCTTTCTTGTCTCACCGCGTGCCACGTATGTTAGCGGCACCGCTATCAATGTGGATGGCAGGCTGAGCGACGCCGTGTGATGGCGAGAGCCCTTGGGGGGCAACGTGACGCAACCTTCGGAAGCCTTCGTCGAGCCGATCCCGGCCACCGAGCTTGCGCTTCGAGAGCAGCTCCCTTTCGCAGAGAAACCGCGCCCCGTGCCCCAGCTCACGCCGCGGGCCCTGGCCTGGGGAGCGGTGCTGGGCTGTCTGCTGGGCGTGTCCAATGTGTATCTGGGGCTGCTCATCGGTGTGGGCATCTCCGTAGGCCTGACGGCCGCGCTCATCGCCATTCCGATGCAGCGCGGGCTGGCGGGTGTGGCGCCTGGGTGGTTAGGCCGCGAGTTCTCGCTGCTGGAGAGCTGCGTGCTGCAGACCACGGCCTCGGGCGCGGGGTATGCCGTCATCAGCAGCCTGCCCTCGGTGGCCGTGGCGTGGGTGCTGACGCAGGGGGCGCCCGTCTCGCCAGCGAGGTTGGTGGCCTGGACGCTGTGCACTTCGCTGTTGGGGCTCTGCTTCGGGCTGCTGCTGCAGCGGCGGTTCCTGGCCCGCGAGGAGCTGGCGTTTCCCTTCAGCGTGGGCGCGGCCGCCACGCTGCGGGCCGCGCAGGACCGGCCTCGCTCTTCTCCGCAGGCGCGGGCGCTGCTCGCCTCGGTGTCAGGGGCTACGCTGGTGGGAGTCTCCCGCGACATCCTCAAGTGGGTGCCCGGGATGTGGGTGCCGCCCGGATCCTTGGTGATGGTGGGCGTCGGTGCGTTGATGGGGCCGCGGCTCGCGGTGTCCATGCTGCTCGGATGGGCGGCGTGCTTTGGATGGCTGGTGCCAGCCCTGATCGAGCGTGGTGTGGCGGAGTCCGCCGAGGCCGCCGCGCCGCTGCACACCGCCTGGGCCGGCAGTGTCCTGCTGGTCAGCGCTGTGCTGGTCCACACGCTGCGTGCCGGGGTGAGCATGCTGCGCTCGTTGCGTCTCCGCGCCGCCGCGCCGCCCGCGCCCCTGGAGGCACTGGACGCACTGGAGCCTCCGCCCGTGCCCCGAGCCGTGTTGTGGGCAGGCACGGGGTTGCTGGCCCTGGCCTCCGTGGCGATGGCCTCGCTGGGGTTGGGTGTCTCCTGGGCGCTGGGGTTGCTGGCCGTGGGCGTCTCGCTGGCGTTGACGGCCTTCACCTGCCGCGTCATGGCCGAGACAGGTTCGCCCCCGGATGTGGCGGTGAACCAGATGGCCAGCGGGCTGCTCCTGCGCGGAGGCCTCATGGCGAATCTGGTCCACTCCAGCCTGGTCTTCAACACCTCGGCAGTGGGCACGGATCTGCTCGCCAACTTGAAGACGGCGAAGCTGCTGGGCGCGGGCGCCCGTCAGCAGCTCGTGGCCCAGGGGGTGGGCTGTACGCTGGGCGTGCTGGTGCTGGTGCCCATTTTCTGTCTGTTGGTGCCGGACGCCTCGGCCGTGTCGGGGGAGGCCGCCCGCTTCCCGGGGGTGGCGGGGCAGCAGGTGCGCACGCTCGCGGTTTTGCTCGAGCAGGGGGTGGGCAGCCTGCCACCTCTCCAACTGTGGAGCGTGCTCCTGGCGGCCGTGGCGGGTGTGACGCTGGCGCTGGCCGAGACGCTGGTGCCCAGGCAGTGGCACCGCTTCATTCCCTCGGCCTTGGGCCTGGGGCTGGCCTTCTTGCTCCCGTTCGAGGTCTCCGTGGTCGCGTGCATATGTATAGGAGGGGTGTTGAGGTGGGCGGTGCCGCGCTGGCGCCCGGAGGCGGAAGAGCAGTGGGTGTTGCCAGCCGCCTGTGGGTTGATCTCCGCCGAGAGCCTCTTGCTGGTCTTCGGGACGATCCTCGCCGCAATGTGGGCTTCCTGAGCCCGACCCATCGCGTCCTGTCGTGTGTCTGCGAGGCAACGCAAGCGGCGGTGGTTGTAGATCCCTGAGCAACACTCCTCGCCGGACCTTGCGTGTCGCCGGGAACTGCTGCCCGAGCGTCAGCGCGCGCACCCTCTCCATGGCATGCCCGCTGCAATAGGGCGCGCCGCCGTAAGCACGCGTTGAATTGGCTTACGCGGAGGGAAAGACCCATGAATCTGGCAGGAGTTGTGTTGTGTGTGCTGGCAGTGTCGCCTGCGGCATCTCACAAAGAGGAGAAGAGCAAGCCGCCCGCGGAGAGCGCGAGTCCGTGGCCCGAGGGCCACCCGGCGCTGCAACTGTACCCACCGGGTGAGACCGTGCCGCTCGCGGCGGAGCGGAAGAACTCGCGTGGGTTCAGCCCCGCCTTTGTCCCGAGTAGCGTGGGCAATGGGCTGGCGTGGATCAAGCAGATGGGGGGCAGCTCGACGGAGGTGGCCCAAGCCGCGGCCGCGACGGTGCAGGGCGTCTACGTGGCGGGCTCCGCGGATGGCAGCTTCAATGGCAACACCCATGTCGGAAACAATGACTTCATCGTCGCCAAGGTGAATCCAAACAACGCAGTGCTCTGGACGCGGCAGTATGGTTCACCGGCTCAGGATTATGCGACGGGGGTGGCTACGTACTCCGTGACGAGCCCTCACTCCATCTATGTCGGGGGTTACTCCGCGGGCTCCATGGATGGCAACCCCAAGGTAGGCAGCGCGTTCGATGGCGTCCTGATGAAGCTGGACGAGTACGGCAACCAGCAATGGGTCCGGCAGTTGAACTCCACGAACAATGCCAGCGATCAGATCTTCGCAGTGGCCACGGACAAGCTCGGCAACGTCTATGCCGCTGGCAACACGATAGGCACGCTGAGCGGGCAGACCCCCCAGGGGCTCGCCGACATGTTCCTGGCGAAGTACAACCCCAGCGGGGTGCTGCAGTGGGTCCGGCAGGTGGGGACCGCGAAGAACGATTACGCGCGGGGCGTGGCGGCTGACTCGGAGGGCAACATCTACCTGGCGGGGCACTCGTTTGGTTCGCTGGGAGGCCCCAACCAGAATCCCTCGCTGCTCACCTCGGACATGGTGCTCATCAAGTATGACACCAACGGGAACTTGGTGTGGAAGCGGCAGATGGGGACCACCACCTCCGAGAGTGTCAGCGGCGTCGCCACCTCGCGGCAGCTCAACGGCGCGATTGCCATCTACGTGGTGGGGTACACGTCCGCCGCGTACGACGGGCAGTCGCACAGCGGCGGGACCGACATCTTCATGACGCAGTTCGACAAGTTGGGCAACAAGCTGTGGTCCCGTCAGAAGGGGACGGCGGGGAATGACTACCCGAACGGGCTGGCCTCCGACGGAGGCGCGAACCTCTACGTCGCGGGCCGCACGGACTACGACATGGACACCAACACCCCAGAGACCAGCCGGAACGTCTTCCTGATGAAGTACAGCGCGGGCGGAGTGTGGCTGTTCCACAAGCAGCTGGGGTCCATCAACCTGCTGAACCCGATGATGATGGATGATGAGGGGTTCGGCGTCGCGGCGGATATCAATGACAACGTCTACGTCGCGGGCGGGACGTTTGGCGAGTTCACCAACCCGGTGACTGTCAACGGAGGGAACGACAAGTCGGATCTGCTGGTGGTCAAGTACACGGTGGGCTGCCAGGACACCTTCACCGCGAACCAATGCTCGATTGGGTATGGGTGGGGAGATCCGCACATGGTGACGTTCGATCGCCTGAGCTATGACTTCCAGGGCGCCGGAGAGTTCATCCTGACGAAGAGCGCCACGGGCGGCTCGTTCGAGGTCCAGGCCCGGATGGAGCCCTGGTACAACGGGGCCTCTGTCACGGTGATGAGGGCGGTGGCGACCCGGGTGGGCGCGGATCGCGTGGGCTTCTATCAGAACAGCACTCCGTTCGTGAAGGTCAACGGGGCGGGCGTGACACTCGGGAATGGCGAGCTGGTGCCGCTGCCCGGAGGAGGGCGCCTCTACCGCAAGGACGCCTGGACCTACGTCGTCTACTACCCGGGAGAGGACCGGATGATCGTCACGGACGTCTCGGGCTCCTACATGAACGTCGACTTCAGCCTCTCCCTGGCGCGCATGGGGACGCTGCAAGGATTGCTGGGCAACTTCAACGGGAACGCGTCGGATGACTTCCGGTTGAGGAATGGCACGTCTCTGGGCTCCTTCCTGACGTTCGCCCAGCTCTACACGGGCACCAACAGCCTTGCGTCCAGCTGGCGCGTCACCACGGCGGAGTCCTTGTTTGACTATGCGCTGAACATGACCACGAGCTCGTTCACCTTGGAGGACTTCCCGTTGATGCCCGTCACGACGGCGAGCCTGTCGCCCGAGGAGCGGGAGGCGGCTGAGGCCGTCTGCAGGGAGGCGGGCGTCGAGAGCTTCTTCCTGCTCGACAGCTGCATCCTGGATGTGGCGGTCACGGGGGATCATGCGTTCGCGCAAGGCGCGGTGCTGGCGCAGAACCGGGAGTCCCAGTCCGGCGGTGGCCACCTGCCTCCTCCCGTGGTGGGGCCCCAGACGATCTACTTCGCTCACTTCAACGAGACGGTGGGGGAGGAGTGGTCCCCCGGCAGCCTGAGCATGACCCCCAAGGGAGAGAAGATCTTCCTGGGCGAGTACGGAGAGCAGGAGGCCGCTCTCCACCTGAGCAGGCTGCCCGAGCACACCCAGATCACCGTGAGCTTTGATCTGCTCATTCTCCAGGGGTGGGACGGCGATGGCCCCTACGGCCCCAACCTCTGGGGGTTCACGGTGGATGGCAAGGAGGTGTTCGAGTCCACGTTCTCCAACACCAACAGCACCCAGTCCTACCCCAAGCCCGGGAGCAGGCACGGCAGCGGGGCGGAGTCCGTCAACGCGCTGGGGTACCCCAGCGGAGACTCGCTCTACAAGATGAAGTTCACCTTCGAGCACACAGCGCGTGACCTGTCCCTGAACTTCTACGCGAAGGGGCTCTCCGGGCTCACGGGCGAGTCCTGGGGCCTGGATGGTGTCGAGGTGCAGGTGCGGTAACGGCCGCCTTGGGCCCGCGGAATGGCCGGGGGGAAGCTGTTCCGCGGGCTCGGGGCGTTGCTTGAGTGACAACATCTCTACCCCCCGAGTGTTGCCAACCAAGCAACACCCGAGGTGTAGAGTCGTCATTTACCCATGCGTTGTCTGTCTTGCCATCGCCGCCTGCCTCCAGGTCTGCCCTGCCCCGCTCATGGCACACCGCCAGTCATCGAGGAGGCCCCAGAGGCGCTCCTGCCGCTGCCCCCCGGCTACGAGAGGCGGGAGCTGGTGGGCCGCGGAGGCTTCTCCCAGGTGGTTGCGGCCCTGGATCGGGAAGGCAGGGAGGTGGCCCTCAAGCTGGCCCGCGCTCGTGGAGATCGGCGCTTCGCCCGGGAGGCTCAGGCCCTGCGCCGGCTCGGCGCCCCCACGGTGCCTCTGCTGCTGGGAGAGGGGGTGCATGAGGGCCGGCCGTTCCTGGTGCTCGAGCTGCTCCGGGGCCAAACGCTCGCGGAGCTGCTGGCCACGCACCCCGAGCCGGCCGCGCTGCCCCCCGAGGAGGCTGTGCGGTGGATGCTCCTCATTCTCGAGGCCGTGGCGCGCCTTCATGAGGCCGGGCTCGTGCACCGGGATCTCAAGCCCGAGAACCTCTTTCTCCGCGAGCAGGGGTCTGTCGCGCTGGTGGATCTCGGGCTGACCCGGGAGGTTGGCACTGCCGCGGAGCCGTCCTCGTCCGAGCCGGAGACGCTCCCGGAGGAGCGGCCTGGGACGCTGCTGTACATGGCCCCGGAGCTGTCCGCCGGCCCTGTCCCCGCCGAGCCCTCCGCGGATGTGTATGCCCTGGGGGTGGTCTTCTTCGAGCTGCTCACGGGGAGACCGCCCTTCATCGGCGACGTGGCGGAGGTGCTGCGCGGCCACGCCTCCCTGCGTGCGCCTCGGCTGGGCTCGCTCCGTCCCGAGGCCGCGGCGTGGGAGCCGTTCGTGGCCCGGTGTCTGGCCAAGGAGCCCGCTCACCGCTACCTCCACGCTGCCGAGGCGCTGGAGGCGCTGCGCCGCCTTGCCGTACCGGGGCTGAGCGCCGTTCCGGAGCCAGCCCCCGGGAGCAGCGCTCCGGTGTCGAGGCCGCGCGAGCGCCTTGTGGCGCTGCTCGCCGTGCAGGCCGGGGCCCCTTTGCCCGAGGTGAGCGCCGCGCTGGCCGCCGAGGGAGGTGTGCTGGCGCGGGTCCATCGCGAGCTGTATGTGGCGGCCTTCCCCGAGGCGCTCTCTCCCGCCGCTGGGCTCAAGGCTGCGGCCCACGCCGCGCTGCGTTGGGGGCGTGGGCCCAGGCTCATTCATCTTGCCGAGCTGCAGGTTCACATGGGCCGCGCGGGCACCCGCTTGTCCGGCGCCGCCTTGGAGCAGGCCCCTCTCTGGTGGGCGCGGCTTCCTCCTGGAGAGCACCCCTGGATCTCGGCCGAGGCTGCCCCCTGGATGGAGCCGGGCGAGTGGCTGGACGGAGAGGCGGGCTTCCACAGGTTGCGAGAGGTGGACGGGGCTCGCGGAGGGGCGGGCGAAGCTCCCCCGGCCCCACTCGTGGGCCGGGAGCCCCTGCTCGCCGCGCTGGAGGCTCGGGCCCAGGCGTCGCTCGGGCGCCGCCAGCCTGCACTGGTGGTGCTCGAGAGTGGCCCTGGGCTGGGGCGCTCGCGCTTGCTGGAGGCGCTCGCGCAGCGGTTGGTCTCTCGTCCCCCGGTGCAGGTGGTGCGGCTGGGAGCCCGGCCCGCGGACTCGGAGACGCTGGAGACCTTGCCCCGCGCCCTGCTGGCTCTGGCTCCCGAGCCTGTTGCCGAGGAGGAGCTGTCGCGCGCGCTCTCTCTCCCGCCGGATGCGCGGCGCCAGACGCTGGCCCGGCTCGCGGCGAGGGCCCTCCGCCAGCGCGCGGCTCAGGGGCCTGTGGCCCTGCTGCTGGATGATGCGGGGCACATGGACACCGCCACGCTGGACGCGGTGGTGCAGGCCACGAGCGCCGAGGAGGTCGTGCCCCTGTGGATCTGTCTGGCATCCGCTCCCGGGTTGCTGGCCCTGCGGCCCGCCTTGGCCGAGCGCGCGGGCCCTGAGGGAGTCTGGGAGCTGCCGCCGTTGACGGCCGAGGACTCTCAGCAACTGCTGCGGGCCCTGCTGTGGCCCGTGGAGTACGTGCCTCAGGCCCTGCTGGAGCAGCTCGCGGCCCTCGCCGGAGATGTGCCGCGCCACCTGGAGGAGCTGGTGCGGGCGCTTCAGGCCACGGGGGCCGTGCGCCGCACTCCTGGCGGGGCGTGGGAGCTGGCCCTGGAGGCCGTGCCGCTGGGCTCGGCGGGGAGGGTGCTGGCTCCGCTGGCAGCCCAGGCGCTGGCCGCGTTGCCCTCGCCGCTCCAAACCCTGGCACGCCTGGGGGCGGTGCTGGGCGAGGCGCTCTCCGTGGAGCGGCTGGCCCTGGCGCTCGCCGCGCTGGAGCAGGAGCCGGAGCTGGAGGCGCTGGCCGCGCTGGATGCGGGCGCGGGGCTGCGGCGGCTGGAGCGCGCGGGGTTGCTACACGTGGAGGCCTCGGGCCGTGCGGCCTTCCTCCAGCCGCTGCTGCGTGAGGCGCTGGAGGCGGCCACTCCACCCCAGCTGCGGGAGCGGCTCCACCGCGCCGCGCTGGCCACCACGAGGGAAGGGGAGACGGCGAATGCGCTCTTGCGCCAGCGGGCCCGCCATGCGGCCGCCGTGGGAGAGGGGGCGCTGGCGTGCGAGTGCTGGGTGCTGCTCGCCGAGAAGGCCTGGCGCGCCTTCCGGGACGTGGAGGCGGAGCTGGCCTGCACCGCAGCCCTGGAGTGGGTGGCTTCGGGAGACGGGCCGCTGCGCCTGCGCGCCCTGGCCACCCGGGGCCGGGTGCGTCTGCGCTCTCACCGCTACCGCGAGGCTTGCCAGGACGTCGCCCGCGCTGCCGCCCTGGCCCTGGAGCTGGGCGCCCACGCCGAGGCGGCCCTGCTGCTGCTGGAGCAGGCCACCGCGCTGGACTGGCTGGAGGACTGGGAGGGGGCACAGGCGCTGGTGGAGCGCGCCGCCGAGGCGGGGCGGGGATGGGAAGAGCGGCCGCCGCTGGCGCCGAGGCTCGCTCTGGCACGAGGCCGCACCGAGGCGCGTCGTGGGAGCTGGGAGCCCGCGCTGCTCCTGCTCGAGCAGGCCGCGCGCGAAGCCGAGCGCTCGGGGGACACCGAGGTCCTCACCGTGGCGCTCACCATGTGGCCCGTGGGGCTGGCCTACCTGGGGCGCTTGGAGGAGGCAGAGGCCCTCTTTCTCCGGGCGCTGGAGCACTGCCAGGCCCGTGGAGACATGCTGCACCTGGCCGTCGTCCACATGAACCGCTTCGCGCTCTGGCTCTCCCGGTTGGATCTCTCCCGGGCCGTGGAGGATCTCCAGCAGGCCCAGGCGCTGGCCCACCGGTTGGCGCATGCACAGGTGGAGCGCTTCAGCGGCTTCAACCTCGCCGTGCTCCTGCTCATGGTGGGGCGCGTCCAGGAGGCCGAGGCCGCGGCCCAGCGAGCCCTGGAGCTCGGGCAACGCTACTTCCCCGAGTCCTCGCTGGGGCCAGACCGGCTGTTGCTGGCGAGGCTGTGCCTGGAGCGCGCGGAGACACAGGAGGCGCTGCGGCACGTTCGCTGGGTGGAGACTCACGCCGCGCCCCCTGCGGAGTCCACCCCCGCCCTGCTGCTGGCGCTGGTGCGGCAGGTGCTCGCGCAGGGCGAGGGCGCTGCATATGCCCACGGGGAGTGGGAGGCGCTGCTGGCCCAGGCTCGCCAGCGGTGTGCCCCCTTCGAGCTGGTGGATGTGTTGCTGGAGGCCTGTGGCTGTGCGCTCCGCGCGGGTGCCCGGGAAGCGCTCCAGCGGTTGCTGGCCGAGGCCAGTGAGCTTGTCACCGCAACACCCGCACTCCAGGTAAGGCTGGAGGCGATGAAGGCCCGCGCCCTGCGCACGTGAGCCCGTGTATCGGTTGTCTGGCATTGCTCTTGCTGAGGGTCCCGCCGGACTCTCAACGAGGAGCTGCCGTATGGAATGGAAGCAATGGGTTCAAGCAGTCAAGCGGGCGGGTGCCGTGGGGTTGCTGATGGCTTCGCTGGGCAGCGCCCAGGCGCAGGAAAGCAAGCCTGTCTATCCCATGGAGCCGCTGTGGATCCGCTGGGGCAATGGGCTGAGGACAGAGTACTTGGTCTTCAACGCAATGCTGACGAACAAGGACGCCGTCTCACAGTTGATCAACAACCCGCTGAACGATGACACCTTCCAGAATGTCCCCGAGCTCAACGAGGCCCTGCATGATCCGGCCGCGCGGCAGTTCATGAAGTACCTGGTCAGCTGCGCGCTCGAAAACGGGGAGGAGGTGTCCTGGAGCCCCGTCTACACGCCGGGGACGCAGCAGACCTGGAAGGGCGGCGGGGGGATCTGCAACGACTGGGGCAAGGAGGCTCCGACGCAGGAGTGTCTCGAGCAGGTGTCGGCCTGCATCCTCGCGCGCAATAACCCGATGGCCCTCCGGGTGCGCGTGGCCCTGCGCTGCACGGTGGAGGGGTGCGCCGACTCGCTAAGGCCCATGGAGACCGTGGTGCCGGACAACTCCATTCCCTCGCAGGTGATCAACGCCGTGCCCCTGCCCGCGCAGCTGATTCCCAGCTTCCTGCCATGCCCTGAGAACTCCAGTGGGGAGTGTGGTTGGTCTCCTTTGGTGGTTGGCACTTGCGAGCCGCAGCAGGAGGTGGATTTCTTCGCCATGACCAGCCAAGAGCTCAAGGGTTCGCTTCGGGTATGCGAGGGGCTCCATGGGTGCGCCAAAGGAGACAAGGCGCTGATCGTCGAGAGCCCCGTTGACACCAGCGACAAGGCGGAGGTGGCTTTCGACTGTCCCGACGGGGGCAGCTTCAGCGTGATGAGCAGACTGCCGCCGGAGGAGCAACCGAAGCAGGTCACAGGGACCTGGGAGTCGGTGCATACCGAGGGGGCGAGCAGCGCGCTCCCAGGCGAAGCAGAGACCTTCCCTGCGCGCGAAGGTGCTTTCTACGGGAACCTGTTTGATCCGGAGGCCATCCGGCCTGGGGTCAGCGTGTGGTTTGACACTGGCTCCCTGGAGACACGGCTGCGCTTGAGCAGGGAAGGGCCGGTGTATGTCCGGCAAGATGAGGGGTGGTGCCAAAAAGCCGGTGCCACCTGTCTCCCAGCCATGCCGGTGGTGGGAGGCGGGCAACCCATCTACCTTCGCGCCTATGTCTGCGCTGCTCCGGGTTGGAGCGGAGATGGAGAGAACCTGCCGGGCCGGGTTTGTGCGCTGCCCCAGGGAAAGGGCAACTGTGCTGCTCACCTCGAGGGTTCGTGTAGGAAGGTTTGCAAAGAGAATGATGATGGGAGCTATGCCCCGTGTGAGAGCGGCAACCCGTCGAAGACATGGGATTACCCCATCACCACCTTCATGCCCTCTCCTCCCTGAGAGTGCGCGGCGCGGCTTGAGCGAGGGGCTTCGCGGATGACGTCTCTGTATGGCGCCGAGCTGGCCGCCGGGGCCTGGGTGGAGCGGTGGAAGATCGAGAGCCGCGCCGCGCAAGGGGGCTCGAGCATCCTCTACCGTGCGCGGCACACGACCAGCGGCCAGTCCGCGGCCCTCAAGGTGCTGCGCGCCGAGTATGGCTTCTCCGCCTCGGCGCTGCGCCGCTTCCACCAGGAGGCGGCGCTCCTGGCGCGCGTCCGCCACCCGCACGTGGTCGAGCTGTATGGCTCGGGAGAGCTGGAGGATGGCCGCCCCTGGCTGGCCATGGCGTGGGTGGAGGGCAGCACGTTGGCCCAGTGGCTGGAGGCTCGGGGCCGGCTGGAGGCCGCCGAGGTACTCCCGCTCCTCGAGCAGCTCTGCGGCGCGCTGGAGGCCGTGCATGCCGCGGGGCTCGTTCACCGCGATCTCAATGCGCGCAACGTGCTGGTGCGCCGGGGCTCGGGGCCCCCTCAGGTGGTCCTGGTGGATTTTGGCATCGCCCGCTCCCTGGAGCCTCTCGTGGGCTCGCCCGACACCAGCACCGGCCGGGTGTTGGGCACCCCGCTGGCGCTGGCCCCCGAGCAGATCCGCGGCGGCACGGTGGATGCCCGCACGGACCTGTATGCCCTGGGCGTGCTGCTGTACCAGCTGCTCTGCGGGCAGCCCCCCTTCCGCTCCGGCGACGTGGCCGAGCTGATGGATCAACACCTCTCGGCGCCTGTCCCACCCCTGGCCCCCTTGGCTCCGGTGCCTCCTGCTGTCGAGGCGGTGGTGCGGCGCTGTCTGGAGAAGCTGCCCGAGGCACGCTTCAAGAGCGCGGGCCAGGTGCTGGAGGCGCTGCGCGAGGCGCTCCAGCCCGCCGCGCACTCCGTGGCTTCCTCGCGCGCCGCAGCGCTCTACCTCGAGCTTGTCGCCGCCCCTGGCGCCAGCTTCGAGGCGCTGGAGCGGCTGGATGTGCTGTGGGAGCAGGCCTTGCGCTCCCTGGAGGCGGGAGGGTTCAGCGTGAAGACGCAGGGCGCGGGGATGATCCTCGCCACGGCTCCGTTGCCCGCGCTCCCTCACCCAGAGCGCCTGGAGCGGACCCGCCTGCTCGCGCTGGCGCGGAAGCTGGGGCAGGGCCTGGAGGCGGCGCGCCAGGGAGAGGCTCTCCAGGTGACGCTGACCCTGCATGTCTCCCAGGCATCAGGTCCGGAGCTGCTCTCCCCGGCTCGCTGGGCCCTTTCCGGCCCCGGCGTGCATGCCACCGAGGCCGCACGGGAAGGGTGCGAGCACGGCCCGGACGGATCCTGATCAGCGCTTGATGCCGTGACGCCGCAGCAACCGGTACAGGTACACCCGATCCATGCGCGCGGCGGTGGCGGCCTGGGTCTGGTGGCCTTGATGCGTCTCCATCAGCAGCGAGAGGTAGCGGTGCTCGAAGTCCATCAGGGCCTGCCGCCGCGCCTCGGTGAACGGGACGCTCAGGTCCACCGGGAAGCCCGTGGCCGAGGGGCTCCAGTTCGTGTCCCCGGACGGGGAGGGCGCCTCCTCGAACACCATGCAGCGCTCCAGGTAGTTGCGCAGCTCCCGCACGTTGCCCGGCCAGGCCCACTGCTGCAGCCGCGTGAGCACCTCGGGGCTGAGCAGCGCGTGCCGCTGCTCCTCCGAGGCCCCCAGCGAGGCCAGCACCGCGAGCGCCACCTCCCGGAGATCCTCCAGCCGCTGCCGCAGCCCCGGCATGACGATGCGCACCACCGCGAGGCGATAGAAGAGATCCGCCCGGAAGCCGCCGGTGTTCACCAGCCAGCGCAGGTTGCGGTGGGTGGCCGCGATGATGCGGACGTTCACCTTCTGCCAGACGTTGGAGCCCACCCGCCGCACCTGCCGGTCCTGCAGCACATGAAGCAGCTTGGGCTGAAGCTCCGCGGGCAGCTCTCCCACCTCGTCCAGGAAGATGGTGCCGCCGGCTGCCTCCTCGAAGGCCCCCACGCGGCGGCTCACCGCGCCCGTGAAGGCGCCCCGCTCGTGACCAAACAGCTCGCTCTCCAACAGCTGCGACGGCAGGGCCGTGCAGTCCACCACGAGGAAGGGTCTGTCCTTGCGCGGGCTGGCCTCGTGCAGCGCCTGCGCGGCCTGGCTCTTGCCCGTGCCTGTCTCGCCCTCCAGCAGCACGGTGGCGTCGCTCGCCGCAGCCTTCTCCAGCAGATAGAAGGCCGCGCGCATGGCCACCGAGGTGCCCACCAGCGTGCCAAAGCGCGTCTGCTCCGAGATGCGCAGCTGGTTGCTCTCGGGGCTGAAGTCGAAGCGCACCACGAGAGCGCCCAGGTGCAGCAGGCTTCCTCCTCGCAGAATCGCCTCCTTCACCCTCACCCCATCCACGATGACGCCGTTGAGGCTGCTCATATCCCGGACGGTGACGCCCTCGGGCCCCGCCTGCAGCTCGCAGTGAAAGCGCGAGATGGTGGGCTCATCCAGCACGAAGTCATTCCGGGGATGCGAGCCCACCGAGCCCCGATCCGCCGAGGACTCCCAGGTGGCGCCCACCATGGTGCCCTCCACCACCGTGAGGCGGAAGCGGCGGAAGCGGCCCGGTTCCTGCCCCCCCAGCTGGGCGTGCGGCAAGGTCTGTCGTGCCGGGTCCTCCGGGTGCGGTGGTTTGTCTTGCATGGGATCGACCCTATGGGGCGTGCACTGAAACCCTAGGCTTGGGAAAGTCTGGCACGATCAAGGAGGGGAGGGGGCGGTGAGGCGGGGGCCCGACCATGGCACGCAGGGAGGGGTGCACGTAAGACCCCGAGGGCATCCGCAACTTCGTGGCCCAGGCCACCCCCGCGGACTTCCCGGCTCAGGAGGAGGGCTCTTCGTTCTCGCCGCGGTGGAGCTTGCGGTAGAGCGTCTTGCGGTCCACGCCGAGGATGCGCGCGGCCAGCGTCCGGCTGCCGCCGACCGCCTCGAGGACGCGGTGGATGTAGCGGCGCTCCACCTCCTCCAGCGTCACCAGCTCGGACATGTCCGGGACCTCGTGCATGACTTGGGGCGTGGAGTAGCTGCGGACGCGCTCGGGCAAGTCATCCACGGTGAGCTGCTCGAAGGAGGTGAGGGCCACGGCGCGCTCGATGCAGTTCTGCAGCTCGCGCACGTTGCCGGGCCAGCTGTAGCCCAAGAGCTTCTGCGCGGCGGCGGGGCTCAGGCCCAGCACGCGCTTGCCAGTGCGAGTGGCGAAGTGCTCCACGAAGTGCTGGGAGAGCAGCAGCACGTCATTGCCTCGGGCCCGGAGCGGCGGCAGCTCGAGGTTGATGACGTTGAGCCGGTAGTACAGGTCCTCGCGGAAGCGGCCCTCCTCCACCGCCAGCTCCAAGTCCCTGTTGGTGGCGGCGACGATGCGCGCGTCGAACTCCACTTCCTCGCTGCCGCCCACGGGGCGTACGCGGCGCTCCTGCAGCGCGCGCAGCAGCTTGGGCTGGAGGCTCAGCGGCAGCTCACCCACCTCGTCCAGGAAGAGGGTGCCGCCGTGGGCCTGGACGAAGAGGCCCGTGCGAGTGGTCCGGGCGTCGGTGAAGGCGCCCTTCATGTGGCCGAACAGCTCGCTCTCCAGGAGCGGCTCGGGCATGGCCGCGCAGTTGAGCGCCACGAAGGGCCCGCCGCGGCGCCGGCCTCGTGTGTGAAGCGCTCGGGCCGCCACCTCCTTGCCCGTGCCGCTCTCGCCCGTAATCAGCACGGTGGTGTCCACGTCCGCCACGCGCTCGATGAGGGCATAGGCCTGGCGCAGCGCCGGGCTCTGGCCCACCAGTCCATCGGCCTCTCCCTCCCGGCCGAGCGCCTGGCGCAGCCGCCGCACCTCCTCGCGCAGGGCGCGGTGCCGCACGGCGCGCTCCAGCAGCAGTACCAGCGCGTCCAGGTCCACCGGCTTGGTGATGAAGTCGTAGGCCCCGGCGCGGATGGCCGCCACCGCTGTCTCCATGCTCCCGAAGGCCGTCACCACCACCACAGGGATGTCCGGCCGGTTGAGGACGATGCGCTCGCACAGCGCCAGCCCGCTCATCCCCGGCATCCGGAGGTCCGTGAGGACGGTGTCGAAGTCCTCCGCGCTCAGGGCCGCGAGCGCGTCATCCGCTGTCTCGCACGCGCGCGGCTCGAAGCCTCGGCGAGTCAGCCCCTTCTCCAACATCACGCGCATCTCGCGTTCGTCTTCGACGATCAGGATGCGACCTGGCATGCGCTGTCTTCCTTCGGGAGGTAGATGGAGAAACAGCTACCCTTTTCGGGCTCGCTTCGCACGTCGATCCAACCGCCGTGGTCCCGGATGATTCCATAGGAGACGGAGAGGCCCAGCCCCGTTCCCTCGCCTACATCCTTCGTGGTGAAGAAGGGCTCGAAGATGTGGGGAAGGACTTCGGGGGCAATGCCCTCGCCCTCGTCCGCCACATCCACCCGCACCCACTCCGCCTCGTTCCCGCCCGCCTCCTCCGGAGCGGTGACGCGGGCGAGTCCGGCTCCCACGCGCAGGGTGCCCGGGTTCTTCATGGCCTGCAGGCCGTTCATCACCAGGTTGGTGAGCACCTGCTGGAGCTGTCCGGTGTCCACCTGCAGCGTGATGGCCTCAGGCACCTCGGAGACGATGCGCACGCCCCGCTTGGAGGCCATGGGCTGCAGCAGGCTCAGCGTCCGGGTGACCAGCTGCGCGAGCTCCTCGGGGGCTCGCTGGGGGGAGCGGCGCCGCGCGAAGTCCAAGAGCTGTCGGATGATGCGCGTCATGTGCTGGGCCTGCTGGGCGATGATCTGGGCGCACTCGCGCACCTCGTCCCCCTCCGCCTCGCCCGAGGAGATCATCTTCGAGCGGCCCAGCACCACGTTGAGCGGGGTGCCCAGCTCATGGGCCACGCCCGAGGCCAGCTTGCCCACGGTGGTGAGCCGGTCCGCGTGCCGCAGGTGCTCGAGCGCGGCGAGGCGGGCCGCCGTCTCCGCGGCGATGGTCTCCCGTGCGCGCAGCAGCTGCTCGCCCATCTGGTTCATCTCCAGGGCCAGCGTGTCCAGCTCGTCGCGCTGGTGGAGGTGGACGCGGGCGTCCAGGTGGCCCTCGCCGATGCGCCGGGCGAGCTGCACCAGCTGCTCGATGGGGCGTCCCACCAACTGGCGTCCCATGGCCATGGCGGCCACGAGGAAGCCTCCGGCGAGGGCCAGGGTGGCCAGGGTGGTGCGCAGCACGGTGCTGCGCACGTGCTTCTGCTCATCAATGAGGGACTCGGAGATCTCGATGGCGCCCAGCCGGCCGCTGACGGACACGGGGATGTACGAGCGCAGCAGGCCCGGAGGCACGCGCATGTCCGTCACCGCCGCCTCCTGGCCCAGGCGCAGGGGAGTGAGCAGCTCCGGGGGCAGGGCAGGGTGGAGCGTGTGCCCCGAGGGCCCATCGATCCACACCCAGCTCAGGCGGACCTGATCCTGGAAGCGGTTGGCTTGGTCCAGCAGGGAGAGGGCTTCGTCCTCTCCCGATTGCTGCCAGGCCTTGCCGATGGAGCCGGCAATCGTGTGGCCGAGCAGCCGATGGTCGTGCCGCATGTCCTCGGCGGAGCGCTCCAGCTCGCGCCTCACCTCCAGCGTCTCCATCAGCGCGAGGACGCCGACGGCGAGCAAGGCGAGGGCCAGGGTGAGCTTTCGTGCGAGCTTCACGGGATGTCCGGAGCGCTCCCCCGCGGAGCTCAGTTCGCCGGCGCGTTGCCCTGATCAGCGGCCGAGGCGGCGTCCTTCTTGGGGCTGGCCTTGGTCGACTTGGTGCTCTTGGCCGGCTTGGCGGCCTTCTTCTCGGTGGTGGACTTCTCAGCGGCAGGCTTGGCGGCCGGCTGGCCGGCAAAGGCGGCGAGCGAGGAGAACGAGAGGGTCAGGCCGAGCAGCAGCGAGGTGGTGCGCTTCATGGAGACATCCTTGAGCATGAGACCCGCGGGATGCGGGCACGGCCAGACGAAGCAGCCGCCGTGCCAACGGTTCGCGAGCGACGAGACTCGAAGGGAGCCGCTCGCGCTGAGGCCCTCCTCGCCCCAGAGAAGCCCGGGGCAGAATGCCCCGCGAGGAAGAATGCCCCGGGCCTCATGGGGCCACTGCCGGGGGAGAACCTCATGGCACGCGGCATGCTTTGCTTCAGGGGTTGTTTCCTTCTCTCCCGTGAGACGACTCCATGGTGGCGGATTCTCCTGTGCCCTCCGCGCTGCCCAAGCGGGCGCTGCGCATCCTCCTGGCCGAGGACGATGACGCGATGCGGAACATGATCCAGCAGGTGCTGACGCGGGCGGGGCACACCGTGGTGCCGTTGGAGGATGGCTTCGAGCTGGCGGACTACGTGGAGCTGATCCGCCAGGACACAGGGCTGGGGCCTCCGGATCTCATCCTCTCGGACGTGCGGATGCCTGGACGCACGGGTCTCGAGGTGCTGGCGCAGGTGCGGGCGCGAGGGCTGACGTGCCCGGTGCTGTTGCTCAGCGCGTTCGCGGACGAGCCCACGCGCGAGGAGGCCCGGCGGCTCGGCGCGCAGGCGCTGCTGGACAAGCCGGTGGACATGGATGAGCTGAAGTCCGCGGTGGTGACCCTCTGCGCGGCCGCGCCCGGAGCCTGAAGCGCCGATGCTCGCCTAATCGAGGGCGCACTGCTGGTAACGGTGACGGTGCGCTGGCTCGGCTCGCTGCGTTGGGTTGAGCCAAGCAAAGACAGGCATCCGCCACGGGTGCGTCACAACACCCGTTCGCGGCGGGCCTCCTCCAGTGTGTACTCCTTATAGCCAGGGGCAAAGGGGCCTGTCTTTTGGACGAGCCACGCGCAGGAACCCGGAGGCAGGTAGAAGTCCTCCTCGAAGGGGGAGAGCCCCAGGTGGCGCAGGTAGTCCTTGAGCATCTCAAAGGAGAAGCGGTCCCTCACCCGGCGCGCTTGATACTGCTCCACCTGCTCGAAGGGGAAGGGCTCGCCCGACTGCTCGAAGACCCAGCGGCCCCCATCGTTGGCAGCGGCCAGGGCGCGCACCGTGTTGCTGATCTTTCCCGGCTGCTCCGGGCCGTACACACTCAGCATGACTGCGCCATAGCGGCCTTGGTCCCCGCGCAGGGTGTGGGGCACGGCGACCACCCGCAAGCACCGGATGCTCAGCTGCCGGGCCATGACGCGCATGGGGCTGGCGGCATCCGTCCCAGTCCACTGGTTGGTGACGTAGGCGGTCCAGGCGCTGCGCGTGGGGATGAACAGGCGCCGTTGGGTCTCTCCGCCACTGAGGGGCAGCAAATGGGATAGGGCCTGCTCCAGGGGGCCCGAGACGGAGAGCACTTCAATGGTGAAGCCATGGGACGTCGCCAGCCCTCTCTGCCACGTAGCGAAGGCTTGCGCCGCCTGCTCGGCGCCCGCCGCCAGAAAGCCCATCTCAGAAGTGACAGGCGCCCAGCGGTCCTCCAGCAGCAGCCCCTTCATTTCTTGCGTCATGGAGTCACGTCTTGCGGCTCAGGGATGGTGATCCGGATGACGGTGGCTTCTGGGTCGTTGGCGGTGAGGCGCGACTGGTGGCCAGGGCCACGGCCCGAAGTGGGTGAATCGTACTCCACATGGTAGCGGCGGCCATCGTAGTCGAATTGCAGATCCGGCCGATTGATTCCCACGCGCTGGCCGTCCCTGAATGTCACTTGTTGTTGGTTCACCCGAATGTTCTCGGCGCCGAGCTCGTTCTCCAGGTACTGGATGTCCCTCTGAAGTTGCGCATTTTGCCTGGGGCTAGGGCTAATGGGACGGTCCGTATCGAGGAGCTTTGGCACCTTCGGCTTGATGGTGACGTCCTGAGGCAGGCGTGGGCCGACGGGCACCTGCGGCGTCGGGTTCTTGCCCGTGAGGGCTTGGACCAGTTCGGCTGAGGGCGCGAGGGTGCCCGGCGCCGGAGAGGGTGGTGCTGGAACCGGAGCGGGTTCTAGAGCGGGCGCCGCGGCTCTCCGTAGAGCAGGCGGAGCCTCCACCTTGCCAGGAGCCACCGGCTGCACCGGCTCCGCGACACCCCACCCGGGCACTGGCCGCGTGGCGGTCATCAACTTCCCAGCGGCCACTCCCACCGCCAGCGCCGTGAAGAACTCCTGGGCCGCTCCGAGCTGGGACACCTCCTGCCCGGTGAACATCTCCTGGCCACTGGCCATCTGCCAGCCGCGCTCCAGCGCGAAGTGCAGCGGATTGACGTCCCGGGTCACCCCATGCAGCTTCAGCAGGAGCTGAAGGGTGACCGGGTGCGTCACCGTGTAGTGCTTGATGATGCGTCGGCGGTTTTCCCAGTGGGCATACCCCTCGGCGGCGGCGGCTCCTGTGCTCAGCCGCTTCTCCAGGTCCTCGCGCTGCGCGGGGGTCAGGCGCTCGGGCGTCACCGGCGGCCACATGCGGATGGGCTCGGGCACCGTCGCCGCGCTCATGGCCTCGGTGTACTGGCGCTCCCACTGGGACAGCGGGTGAGTCCACTGCTGCATGTCCTGCTCACCGGGGCCTGAGCCCCACCAGAGCGCTACGTCCAGGGGTCTTCGCAGCAGCAGAATCTGCTGAATCACATCCCGCTCACCGAAGGGGACAGGTGCCGCCTCCGAAGGAGCGGGCGCAGGCCCCGCCGTGCTCATCTCCGCTGCGGAAGAGGGGCCTGGGCCCTGCTGCGGGAAGGCGCCTGCTGGACTGTGGGCGGACTGCTGCGCCCAGGGGCGCTGAGACGGGGCGAGGGCAGGCGCACGGGACGGTGGGCCGAAGCCGAAGAGGAGGCCCACTCCGAGGGAGACCACCCCTTCGCCTTGCGCGAAGCGGGAGGGCGGGAACGCGTACACGCCCGCAACGCCCACCTCCAACCCAATGCTCCCGCGGATGGCGTGCACCCCGGCTTCGCCGCCAGCGCGCAGCCGTGGAGCTCCCCAGGAGCGGGGAGAGAGGGCCGCTCCACCCATGGCTTTGAAGTACAGCGGCCCCTCGCCCGTGAAGCGCGCCACCGCGTCCGTGGACAGCTCCCACGCTCCGGCGGAGGTGACCGGGGGCTGCACGGTCAACCGCGCCCCTATGCCCTGGCCTGCCTCCCACAGGCCCCACACGCTCACGCTGTACGAGGTGCGCGGCGCCCAGGGGCCGCCCAGCGCAGTGCCCTGAGAGACACCCGCCCCCACCACGGCGCGCACTGGGCTCGTCTCGTCAGAGGCGAATGCTCCGGGCGCGACGAACACAGCGAGCAGCAAGAGGCTGACAGCCGCATGGAACCGCGGAGGCTGGCTCGCTCCCGGGCATCTCATGCGGCAACCCCTTTGAGGGCGGCTCCTCCGGCGCTGGCGACGAGCAACACACGGAAGAGCACTTCGGCCTTCCAGACACTCCGCCACAGCAGCATGCGTCACCCCGTCTTCCGAGGAGGTGATCAGCGTAGAGGGCTGCTCCGGGGAAGAGGAGGAGCCGCCGGGTGGCGCCGTCCTTCACTCCTGGCCTCCCTGCGGGGGAGGCTCCCGCCCAGCGCCGACGCCTGGACGCTTGCCTCGCCTCTGCTCCCTGCCCACGTAGAGACGCGCTGCCGCGGCTGTCCTGCCTGCTGGGGCGTTCGCCACGCGCCCACTGTGACTGGCCCAGCGATGACCCGATGCGGAAGTGGCCCGAGTCCCAGGGGACCTACGAGAGGGAATCGCCGGGGGCGCGGGGGCGGGCGCGCGTCTCGGAGCTTGGCAGGCAGGGCAGGCTGAAGGAGAAGGTGCTGCCCTTGCCCGGCGTGCTCTCCGCCCAGATGCGGCCCCCGTGCGCCTCCACGAGCCCCTTGGCGATGGCCAGTCCGAGCCCCGCCCCCCGGCTGGCCGCATCCTTGGCCTGCCAGTAGCGATCGAAGACGTAGGCCAACTGCTCGGGGGCAATGCCCTTGCCCGTGTCGCGCACGTGGAAGCTGACCTCGCCTCCCTGGTCCCTCGCGCTCACGGTGAGCTGGCCGCCGGCCTCGGTGAACTTCACCGCGTTGCCCAGCAGGTTGCCGAGCACCTGGAGCACCCGCGTCCGGTCGCACCGCACCCAGGGCAGATCGTCCGGCACATCCATCATGACGGAGAGCTGGTGGTTCTCCGCCAGGGTGCGGATGCTGTCCACCGCGTCCGTCAGCAGCGTGCCGGACTCCTCCTCGCGCAGCTCCAGCGGCAGCCGGCCCTCCTCCAGGCGGCCCCAGTCCAGCAGGTCCGAGATGAGCCGCAGCGCCCGGTCCGAGGCATCGCGGATGCGGCCCGCGTGCTTGAAGACATGCTCGTCGCGGGGGACACCGGGGCGCTCGCGCAGCAGCAGCGCGGCGCCCATCTGCACCACGTTCAGCGGGTTGCGCAGATCATGCGAGACGACGGCCAGCAGGTCCTCGCGGGCGCGGGTGGCGCGGCGGGACTCGCCGAAGAGGCGCGCGTTGTCGATGGCGAGGCTGGCGCGCTGGCACAGGTCCTCCGCCAGCGCGAGGTCCTCCTGCCCGTAGCAGCGCCCCGAGTGCGAGGCCACGAAGGTGATGGCCCCCAGCGTGTGCCCGCGCGCGCGCAGCGGGATGATCATGTACGAGCGCGCCTGGAGCAGGGAGAGGAGCGTGGGGTGCAGGGGCTCGGCGGCGGCGGCGCGCAGCAGCGAGTCCGTCACGGCGGGCACCAGCTCGGGCTCGCCGGTGTGCAGCACGCGCAGCAGGCCGATGGGCGCACTGGGGCGCAGCTGCTGGCGCTGAGGCAGGGCGCGCGCCTTCTCCTCTTGCGTGGGATCCAGGCAGGCCGAGGCCACGCGGCTCACCCAGCCGTCCTGCTCCACGGCATCCACCAGGCACCAGTCCGCGAGGTCCGGCACGGCCAGGTGAGCCAGCAGGGTGTACATGCCCTGCGGATCCGGCGGGTGGGCGAAGAGCGTGCTCATCGCCTGATAGAGGAAGGAGCGGCGGCGCTCGGCGGTCTCGACCTCGGCGCGGGCGTTTTGCTCCAGCTCCAGGGCCCTGACGTACATGGCCTGGGCCTCGGAGAGGGAGCGGAGCGTGATGAGGACGCGAGTGCCTTCCGGGGAGCCCGCCAGGGGCGTGAGCTGGAAGGAGTGGAGCGCGGGGCCCTCGGGTGTGGGCCAGGTGCTCTCCAAGGTGCGCGAGGTGCCAATGGCGAGGGCCCGGCCGCGCTCGGTCTCCAGGCGGGCCAGCACCTGCAGGTCCACCGGGAGCTCGGCCCAGCGGCGGCCTACCAGCTGGGCCGCTTCCAGGCCCAGGGCGCGAGCCCCCGCCGCGCTGCATGCCAGCACGCGGCTCGCTTCATCGAGCAAGTAGGCTGGCTCCGGAAGCGCCTCGAAGACGCCCGCCCAGCTATCGGCCTGCTCGCTCATGGCCCGGTTCGAACTCACGCTCAAAGAAGAAGAAGTCTGGCCCAGTTTTGTTCCTCACTGCCCCCCCTGTCCAGGGGGCATCCCTGCAGGTCAGCGCTCGGACATGATCTGGCCAACACTTCGGGTGAGGCCCGTATTCTCAGGCTGCGGAGGTGGCCAGCTCCTTGAGGTGGGAGGCGATGGAATCCAGGGGGAGCACGGCCTCGGGGAGCCCTGCGGCCACAGCCACTCCGGGCATGCCGAAGACGATGGAGGTGGCCTCGTCCTGGGCCAGCACGCGCCCACCGGCCTGGCGCAGCTCGCGCAGCCCCTCCAGGCCGTCCTGACCCATGCCTGTGAGGATGAGTGCGACACAGCCCGCGCCGTAGGCGCGCGCCACGGAGCGGAAGAGGTAGGTGCCCGAGGGCCGGAAGCCCCCCACCGGCGCGGTGTTCGACACCTGCACCAGGCCATCCGCGGAGACACCCAGGTGCCGATCATCCGGGGCGATGTAGACGGTGCCCCGCTTCAGCAGCTCGCCCTCCTCGGCGACCTTGACGGTGAGCGGTGTGACGGAGTCCAGCCACCCCGCCATCCCCTGCGCGAAGCCCAGGGCGATGTGCTGCACCACGAGGATGGGCAGGGGAAAGTCCGCGGGCAGCTCCGAGAAGATGCGGTGAAGTGCCGCGGGGCCGCCCGTGGACGCGGCGATGGCCACCACCGTGGGCTTCGAGCGGGTGCCCACCGTGGGCATGGGGCGCGAGGGCGTCGAGGGCACGCGGACCGGCCAGTGCCGCACCACCTTCACTCCCGCCATGGCCTTGAGCGTGTCGCGCAGGTGGCGGCTCTCCCGCTCGAAGTCCGGAGACTCCGGGCCCACGAGCTTCTGCAGCACGGCGAGCGCACCCGCGCGCAGCGCGGACATGGAGGTTTGAATGTCCCGCTCCACCAGCGTGGACACCACCACCACGGGGGTGGGCACCTCCGTCATGATGCGCTTGGTGGCTTCCAGGCCATCCATGTTCGGCATCTGGATGTCCATGGTCACCAGGTGCGGGCGCAGGCGCTGGGTGAGGTCCACCGCTTCCAGTCCGTCCTTCGCCTCGCCGACCACTTGCAAGGTGGGGTCCTCGCGGATGATCTCCACCAGGAGCCGGCGGGCCGTGGGTGAGTCCTCCGCCACCACGACGCGCAGGGGGTTGGGCAGGTTGGCGTTCATAGCAGTCGTCTCAGGGTCTCCAGCAGGTTCGTCTGATCAAAGGCACTCTTCACCAGGTAGGCACTGGCGCCCACCTGGAGGCCGCGTGCCTTGTCCTCGGGCCGGCCTCGCGCGGTGACCAGCACCACGGGCAGCCGGGAGAAGCGGGGAGAGGCCCTCACGGCCTCGGTGAGCTCGAAGCCATCCATGCGAGGCATCTCCAGGTCCGACACCAGCGCATCGGCGCCGATCCGCTGCAGGCGCTCCCAGGCCTCGGCGCCATCGGCGCACGCCATCACCTCGTAGCCCGCGGCCTCCAGCAGGCTCTGCTCCAGGGCGCGGGTGGTCGGCGAGTCCTCGGCCAGGAGGATGCGCTGGCGGGCGCGCTGAACGGCGGGCGCGGGGAAGAGCGAGGCCGCGGGGACACCCTCCGCGGCGCGGACCAGAGAGGCGGGGTGGAGCAGCAGCGCCATCCTCCCGGTGGGCAGCACCGCGGCGCCGGACACGTAGCGCGTGCGGCGCATGCGGGGCCCCAGCCCGCGGACGAGCACCTCCTGCTCGGCCAGCACCTCGTCCACCCCCAGGGCCACGTGCAGGGGACCGGAGGTGAGCACCACCGTCGGGAGCCGCGTGAGCGGAGCCCCCGGCGGCATGCCCAGCACCGAGGCCAGCGAGGTGAGCGGCACCAGCGCGTCCTCGGCGGCCCACACCTGCTGGCCCTCGACTTCGCGCACCTCGGAGGGCGCCAGCCGCAGGAGCCGCTCCACGTTCTCGGCGGGCAGGGCGAAGGTCTGGCCGCCGGCGTTCACCAGGAGCACCCGGAGCGTGCTGAGGGTGAGCGGCACGTCCAGCACGAAGCGCGTGCCAGCGCCCGGGCGGAAGGACACGTCCACGCTGCCCCGGAGCGCCTCCACCTGGGTGCGCACCACATCGAGCCCCACGCCGCGCCCGGAGACGGACGTCACCTGCAAGGCGGTGGACAGGCCCTGGAGGAAGATGAGGCGGGCCACGGCGGCGGCGTCCTCGGGAACCTCCCAGCCCTGGGCCTCGGCCTTCGCGCGGATGGCGTCGAGGTCCAACCCCCGGCCGTCGTCCTCCACGGACACCTGCACACGGCCTCCCGAGATCCGGGCGGCCAGGAGGACATGGCCCTCGGCGGGCTTGCCCGCGCGGGTGCGCTCCTCGGGCAGCTCCAGCCCATGGGCCACGGCATTGCGCACGAGGTGGAGCAGCGGCTCTCGCAGGCCCTGCAGGAGCGAGCGGTCCAGCTCCAAGCTGCCGCCAAGAATTTCCAGGCGGACCTGCTTGCCCGCGCTCCGTGCCACGTCCCGCGCGGTGCGCTCCAGCCCCTCGCAGGCCTCCGCGAAGGGCAGCGTCCTCGCGCGCCGCACTTCCTCGTCCAGGCCGCTCACGGTCTGGGACAACGCCAGCCGGTCCGCCAGCAGCTCGCGGGAGAGCTGAGAGAGGCGGGTCTCCAACCGGCGCGCGGCGGCCTCCTCCGGGCCGCTCAAGCGCGCACGCAGGACGGACAGCTCCTCCCGCAGGGACTCGGCCCACTCCGCGCGTCCGTCGAGCCGGAGGCTGGACACTCGGAGCTCCCCGCTGCGCGCCAGCAGCGCGTCCAGCTTCTGCGCGGACACACGGACGGGCAGGGCCTCCGCGCTCGACGCCTCGGCCACGGGCTCGGGGCGAGACTCGGGGGCCTGAGGAGCCTGAGCTGTGGGAGCTGGAGCAGCAGGGGCTGGAGGGACGGGGGCGGTGCCTTGTCCCTGTGCCGCCGCGGCCAGCCGAGGCAGCAGTGCCTCCAAAGGAGAGCCGGCCAGCTCTTGCTTCCGGCCCAGCCTCTGCCGCGCGTCGTCCAGGGCATCCGCCACGGCGAAGCCCAGCTCGAACACCTCGGGGTTCACGGGCTGGCCGGGCTGCACCGTGGCCAGCACCTCCTCCAGCCGGTGGCACACCAGCTCCACCAACCCCAGGCTCACGGCGCGCGAGGCCCCCTTCACGCTGTGCACCGTGCGCAGCAGCGTGGAGAGCAGCTCCCGCACGCGCCCGGGCTGGGGGGTCTTCTCCCAGGCCAGCAGGTCGCGGTTGAGCGCGGCCACGTGTCCCTCGAGCTCCTCGAGGAACGTGGCCATCAACGCCTGTGCCAGACGATCCTTGTCCATCAGCGTCCGTATTCGCTCAGGAGGTTCTTGAGCTTCAGGCCCATGCCGTTCAAGTCCTGCAGGGCGCGCTCCGTCTGCCGGGTGGAGGAGAGGGCCTGCTGGGAGGACTGGTTCACATCCCGCATCGCCTGGCGGATCTGCCCGATGCCGGTGGCTTGCTGGTTGGCCGAGGCAGCAATTTGAGCGGCTGTGAGCGAGGCCTGCACCAGCAGCTCACCCAGCCGCTGAATGGTGGTGCCCGCCTGGGCCACCACGCGCGTCGCCACGGCCACGCTCTTGGTGCCCTCCTCGGTCGTCATCACCGCGGAGTGCGTGGCCTTCTGGATGTGGCCCAGGATCTGCCGCACCTGGGCGGTGGCCTTCTTGGACTGGTCGGCCAGCGCCTTCACCTCGGCGGCGACGACGGCGAAGCCCCGTCCCTGTTCTCCGGCACGGCTGGCCTCGATGGAGGCGTTGAGCGCCAGCATGTGCGTCTGCTCGGAGATGTCATTGACGGTACTAATGATGTCTCCGATGGCCTGCGCCTGCTCGGCCAGGGCGAGGATGCGCGCGGCGATGGACTCCACCTGCTCGCGCACGGTGGCCATGGAGGAGACGGCCTCGTCCACGGCCTGGCGCCCGGTGCGTCCCAGCTCCTCGGACTGACGGGCGGACTCGCTCACCGCGCGGGCCCGGCCCGCGGCCTCCTCGGACGTCTGGGCGATCTCCTCCACCGTGCTCACCGTCTCGGAGACGGCGCTGCCCTGCTCCTGGGCGCTGGCCACCTGCTCGGTGGTGCTGGAGAGGATCTGCGCGCTGGCGCCCGCAAGCTGGTTGACGAACTCGGCCACGGTGCGCAGGGTCTTCTCCCGCTGCTCCGACTGCCGCGCCAGCTGGGCCTCGGCCTCCTGGCGCCGCTCGGCCATGCCGTTGAAAGCGCGGGCCAGCTGGCCGGTCTCGTCCTCGTTGTGGACCTCGATGCGGTGGGCCAGGTCTCCCTGGGCGAACCGGCTCACGCCCTTCATCAGCCGGTCCAGCGGGTGGGTGATGCCGCGGGTGATGACGATGCTGCCCACGGCCACCACCAGCAGGCCCAGCGCGGCGCCCAGCACGAGGATGACGAGCCCCCGCTGCGCGCTCTGCTGCACTTCGCTCTGCTGCTCACTCCAGGTCTGCTCCCTCAGGCCCTGCATCTCGTCCAGCTGCTCGCGGATGACGGTCATGGTCTCCAGCCCGCGGTTGCTGCGGACGAACTCGACGGCCTTCTCCAGGCCTCCTTCTCCGCGCCGCAAGCGGATCCCCGTCTCCAGCTCCTCTAGCCGGGCCTTCAAGAGGGGCTCCACCCGAACGAGCCGGCGCTGCAGTTCTGGATCCTTCAGGCCCGTCTTCAGGTTCTGGAGACTGGTGTCCACCACGTCGAGCGCCGCCCGGTAGGGGACCAGGTGGGCCTCGTTGCCCGAGAGCAGGTAGCCGCGCTCGGCCGACTCGGCGGTTAGGATGGCCAGGCGCATCTCGCGGATGTCCTTGAGCACCCGCCGCGTCTCCAGGAGTGTGTCGGTCGTCACCGCGAGGTGTTGGAGGACCTGGTAGGCCATGGCGGCCATCGTCAGCAGGACCAGCAGGGACAGGCCGAAGCCTGAGCCAATCTTCTTCCCGATGCTCATACTTTCCCTTCGTCGGTGAGATCGAAGACGAGGCGACTGTCGCCCAGTAAGGCCTCGCCCTCCAGCAGCAGCGTGCCCTCGCGATGGATGCCGGACACCAGCCGCGCGGCCTCGGCGGAGAGTGTGGCGGGAGGGGGCAGCAGGGCGTCACGGGAGATGAGGGCGACTTCCTCCACCTCCTCCACGGACAGGCCCAGGTCCGCCCGGCCCAGCCCAATCAGGAGCACCGCCGAGCCACGGCCCGACACCGGGCGTCCGAAGAGGGGCGCCAGCTCCACCACGGGGAGCACCTCTCCGCGCAGCAGGGTGAGGCCTCGGAGCAGGGGCGGGGCGCCGGGTAGGGGCGTGAGCTCCGCGGTGCGCAGCACCTCGTGGACGAAGCGGGTCTCCAGCGCGTAGTCCTGGCCACCGGAGCGGAAGCGCGCCACCTCCAGCAGGGTGTCCGAGGCCCGCTCTGGAACGACGGGCCGGGCCAGCTCCCGGGCGCGCACGTCGAGCAGGGCCTGGGCCTCCTCGGGTGTCCGCGTGAGGGCGCTCCCGGTGGCCTTCGCCAGCCGGCCCAGCCGCGCATAGGCCTCCTCCCAGTCCAACCCCTGGCCTGTCTTGCGTTCCGCCATCAGCCCTCCCTCCGGGACTCAGCCGCTTCGAGCCGTTTGCGCTCGCTCTGGGCCACCTTGGCCAGCCGGCCCGCGCTCTCACCCTCGGAGAGGGGAACGATGGCCTCTGGCTGCAGGGCGGAGCAGAGGGCCTCGGCGGCGCGGAAGGCCCGCACCGCCCCCGAGGTATCTCCCAAGCGCCGCAGCACATAACCCAGGGTGAGGTGAGCCACGGCCAGCGAGGGCTCCAGGTAGAGCGCCTGCCGGGCCGCGCGCTCGGCCTCGCCCAGCCGGCCCACGCTCATGAGGAGCAGAGACTCCAGGTAGCGCAGCTCCACGTCCATCGGGTGGCGGGCCGCCGCCTCGGCGCAGGCCTTCACGGCCGCCTCGGGTTCGACATTGGCCAGCGCGCGGACCTCGATGACGGCGGCTTCGGGGCTGGGCTGCTGGGCTCCGGCCAGCTGTGCGGCCTTGCGCCAGTCCCCGCGGGCCATCGCCTCCCGGGCAGGTGCCAGGCCAGCGGAGGCGGTATCTAAAGGAGGAGCCGCTGGTGGCGGAGGCGGCGCGGGGGGCGCGGGAAGCAGCGCGGGGGGCGCGGGGAGCAGAGGCGGGAGCGGCCCAGAAGCCAGCGCCGGCAGGGCGGGAGCCACGGTGGGCAGGGCCGGGTAGGAGCGGTAGTTGGAAGGAGGCAGGGCCCGAGGAGGCCGCGCAGTGGGACGCCGGTAGGCCACGCCCCATTCGGTGAGGAGGGGCTCCAGTGGCGCCAGGTCGACGAGGGAGGGATCCGAAGGGCCGGTGATGAGGAAGCCGCCATCCGCGAGGCTCGCGTGGAGGCGGCGGGCCACGGCCTCGATGGTGGGGCGGGTGAAGTAGATGAGGACGTTGCGGCAGAAGATGATGTCCAGGTCGTGGATGCCGCTGCTGCGCGAGGGCCACGTCTCCAGCGCGAGGTTCAAGTAGCTGAAGTGAACGCGCTGGCGCACCTCGGGAGCGAGCTCGTAGCGCGGCGTCCCCATGTGCAGGAAGGGCCGCATCCGCTCGGCTTGGATGCCCCGGAGGGACCAGGGGCCATAGCGGGCCACCTGCGCCCGGGCGAGCGCCGCGCGGGAGATGTCCGTGGCGAGCACCTCCATCCGGTCTCCGAAGCCCTCCTCCATCAACAGCACGGCCAGCGAGTAGGGCTCCTCGCCGGAGGCACAGCCCGCGCTCCACACGCGCAGGGTGTGCTCCGGGCCGCGCAGCCGCCGCAGCTCCGGGAGCGCTTGATGGCTGAGGAAATTGAAGTGCTCGTGCGTGCGGAAGAAGTACGTCTCCCCAATGGTCAGCTCGGTGAGCAGGTCATCGAGCGCCGCCGGGTCCGAGGAAATGAGCGCGACATAAGAGGAGAAGTCCTGCGTGCCCGAGCGGGCCATGGCCCGGTTGATGCCGTCCTCAGCGGCGGGCACGCACGTGGGGGGCAGCAGGCCGGCGCGCTCCTGCACCCGCTCGAAGACCCGGGCATAGCCAGTGTCGCTCCAGGGCAACTCCTCCAGGCTCACGTGCCCCCCGAGGTGCCCGCGAGCGCCGTGTCGAGGGCCAGTCCCTCGGCCTCGGATAGGAAGCTCCGGAGGTCATGGACGAGCACCAGGCCCTCGGGCAGCTTCACGGCGCCCGCCACGTAGCCCACACCGGGCAGCTCGCGCGGCGTCTCGTCCAGGGTGCCCGCGGGGAGCGTGAGCACCTCCTCGGTCCGGTCCACGTGCAGCACCACGCGGCGCGGGCCCGCCTGGGCGACGATGAAGTGGTCCTCGGGGGACAGGGGGCGGGGCGGCAGCCGGAAGCGGCGGCGGAGGCTGAGCACGGGCAGCAGCTCGCCGCGCAGGTTCATCAGGCCCTCCACCACGTCGGGCGCACGGGGCAGGGGGGTGAGGCGCGCGGCGCGGACCAGCTCTCGCACATCCCCCAGAGGCAGCGCATAGCGCTGGCCTTCCAGGGTGAAGAGGAGCACCTCGTAGGGAGTGGGTGTCATTCGAGAAGAGAGTGCCGGGTGTCCGGACCCCCTGGCTTAACAGGGCCGCGCAAGGCCGGAAACCTCCGCGTGGAGCAGGTGTGCACCGGAAGAAAGGAGGGCCCCCGGGTCTCCTGGCCTGCTGCAACGTGAACCGGGTCCGGGCATCCTAGGCCGCATGGTGCGACATGTGATTGTCGTAGGGGCCGGACCCGGAGGGCTGTCGGTGGCCATCAACCTGGCGGGCCAGGGGCTGAAGGTCACCGTGGTGGAGAAGGACGCCCTTCCAGGCGGCCGCATGAAGGGACTCACGCTGGGCGAGCGCGGGGAGTACGCGCTGGACACCGGGCCCTCCATCCTCCAGCTCCCCGGGGTGCTGGAGCGCATCTTCGTGCGCTCGGGCAAGCGCATCGAGGACTACGTGAAGCTGGTGCCGGTGGACCCGAACACCCGGGTGCACTTCTGGGACGGCACCTACCTGGACACCACGAAGGACGTGGCGCGCATGGAGCAGGAGGTGGCCAAGTTCGGCCCCGACAAGCCGCGCGCTCTGCGGGCCTGGCTGGAGGAGGGCCGGGAGAAGTACGGCATCGCCTACGAGAAGTTCATCGCCACCCACGCGGGGAGCCTGGGGTACTACGCGCCGTGGCGGCTGGCGCCCGCGGCGCGCTTCAAGCCGTGGCAGACGCTGTACCGGCACCTGGACTCGTTCTTCCACGACGACCGCATCACCTACGCGCTGTCCTACCCGTCCAAGTACCTGGGGTTGCACCCCACCACGTGCTCCTCGGTGTTCAGCGTCATCCCGTACCTGGAGCTGGCCTTCGGCGTGTGGCACGTGGACGGCGGCTTCCGGGCGCTGGCCCGGGGGATGATGAAGTGCGCGCAGGATTTGGGCGCCACCTTCCGCCTGGGCGAGCCCGTGGCCCAGGTGCTCGTGGACGCGGGGCGCGCGGTGGGCGTCCGGCTGGCCAGTGGCGAGAAGCTGGACGCGGACGCGGTGGTGGTGAACGCGGACCTGGCCTACGCGGCGCAGAAGCTCATCCCCGCCGAGGCGCGCGAGGGCTCGCGGCTGACGGACGCGGCGCTGGAGAAGGCCAAGTACTCGTGCAGCACCTTCATGGCCTACTACGGGCTGGACACGGTGTACGCAGACTTGCCGCACCACCTCATCTATCTGTCGGAGAGCGCGCGGCGCACGGACCGGGATGCGCTGGAGGACCGCGTCCTCGATGTGGAGGATCCGCCCTTCTACGTATGCAACCCGTGCGTGACGGATCCGTCCGGCGCGCCCAAGGGCCACTCCACGCTGTATGTGCTGGTGCCCACGCCCAACACCTCGCAGAAGGTGGACTGGGCCACCGCCGAGCGCACCTTGCGTGAGCGCATCCCCGCCATGCTGGAGAAGGTGGGGATGAGGAACGTGCGCCAGCACCTCCGCGCGGAGCGCTACTTCACGGCGGAGACGTGGCGGGATGACTTCCACGTCTTCCGAGGCGCGGTGTTCAACCTCTCGCACACGTGGCTGCAGCTCGGGCCGCTGCGGCCGAAGGTGAAGAACCCGAACGTCGAGGGCCTCTACTGGGTCGGCGGAGGCACGCACCCGGGCAGCGGGCTGCTCACCATCATGGAGAGCGCCAACATCGCCGCAGACTACCTCACGCGCGAGGCGGGCAAGGGGCCATTGCCGCAGTGGCCGTATGTGCCGCCTCTCGAAGGATTGCCTTCCTCCCAGGTGAGGGCCGGCTGAGACAGTCCCTGGGGTCACTCCTCAGTGCGAAGCGAATGGTGGTATGAGCGTCCGGTGGGGGGCACGGATGCCTCGAGTTGAGCGGAGCTTCTTCCAACGTGGAGGGCGGGCCTGGCTCGCCCAGCGGGCGCTCGTGCCGCTGTGGCTGCTCCTGGCCGGCGCGGCCGCGTTTGCCCAGGGAGCGCCCGAGCAGCGCGTGCTCCAGGTCGGCAGCGAGGTGGACTATCCCCCGTTCGCGCTGGGGCAGAAGGGCGGCGAGGCCTCGGGCTTCACCGTGGAGCTCTGGCGGGCCGTGGCCAAGGAAGTGGGGCTGCCCTACACCATCCAGGTGGCGCCCTTCCACGAGGTGCTCGGAGGCTTCAAGGAAGGCCGCATCGACGTCCTCATCAACCTGGCGGAGTCCGTCGAGCGCAAGGGCTTCGCGGACTTCTCCGTGCTGCACGTGAAGGCATACGGCGCCATCTTCGTGCGCGCGGGGGACTCGGACATCTCCTCCGAGGAGGACCTGCAGGGCAAGTCTCTCATCGTGATCCGAGCGGATCTGCCCCATGACTACGCGGTGTCCAAGGGCTGGGAGCCCAACCTGACGCTGGTGAAGGACACGGCCGAGGGCCTGAGGCTGCTGCGCGCGGGCGGGCACGACGCCATGCTGGTCAACAAGCTGGTGGGCCTGCAGACGCTGCGGGAGCTGGGCTTCAAGGACATCAAGCCCGTGCCCGTGCAGCTGCCGTTCTTCCAAAAGTTCGGCTTCGCCGTGCACAAGGGCGACGCGGAGACGCTGGCGGAGATCAACGAGGGTCTGGCCATCACCAAGGCCAACGGCACCTATGACGCCATCTACGAAAAGTGGTTCGGCGTGCTGGAGCCCAAGGAGATGACGCTCCTGGCGGCGGTGAAGATCGCCGCGCCCTACCTGTGGCCCCTGCTGGCGGCCCTGGTGGTGACGATGGGCGCCTACGCCCGGCAGGTGAAGCTCTCGCGGGAGCTGAAGGACCGCAGCGAGCGGCTCAAGCACAGCCAGGGCGAGGTGGAGCAGCTCAACACCCTGCTGGAGCAGCGTGTGCGAGAGCGCACGCTCGCGCTGGAGGAGGCCAAGGCCGAGGCGGAGAGCGCCAACGAGGCCAAGTCCCTCTTCCTCGCGGCCATGAGCCACGAGCTGCGCACGCCGATGAACGGGGTGCTCGGCTTCGCCCAGCTGCTCGAGAACACCTCGTTGGATGACGAGCAGCGGCAGTACCTCGTCACGCTCCAGCAGACGGGTGAGAACCTGCTCGACATCATCAACAAGGTGCTCGATCTGGCGAAGATCGACGCGGGCAAGGTGGAGCTGGAGAAGGTCCCCTTCGAGCTGCGCAAGCACGTGGAGAAGCCCCTCGACGTGTTGGCCGCGCAGGCGAAGAAGAAGGGGCTGGCGCTGTCGCTCGACCTGGCCCCCTCCCTGCCGCGGTACGTGGTCGGGGACGCCGCCCGCTTCCAGCAGATCCTCACCAACCTGGTGTCCAACGCCATCAAGTTCACGCGTACCGGCGAGGTCCGCGTGACGGTGAAGGTGGAGCGCGAGCCGGAGGCCCCAGGCGCCCCCATGACTTTGCTGTTCGGGGTGAAGGACACGGGCATGGGCATTTCCAGGGAGGCCCAGCCGCGCCTCTTCCAGGCCTTCATGCAGGCGGACTCCTCGACCACGCGCGAGTACGGCGGAACGGGCCTGGGGCTCGCCATCTCCAAGCACCTGGTGGAGCTGATGGGCGGGACGATCGGCGTGGAGAGCGAGCAGGGCCAGGGCGCGTACTTCTGGTTCCAGGTGCCCTTCCAGGTGCTCGCCCGGGCTCCGGGCAGCGTCGGGCCTCCCTCGAAGGGCGAGGCGCTCGCGGCGCTCTCGGGCCGCGTGCTGCTGGTCGAGGACAACGAGACGAACCAGATGGTCGCCCAGCACATGCTGCAGTCGTTCGGCCTGGAGGTCGTCCTGGCGCAGAACGGCGTCGAGGCCGTGGAGGCCTGCCGCCGGGGCTCCTTCCACGCCGTGCTGATGGACTGCCTGATGCCGGAGCTGGATGGCTTCGAGGCCACCCGCCGCATCCGCGCCCACGAGGCCTCGGCCCCCGCGGGCGGCCGGCTCCCCATCATCGCGATGACGGCCAACGCGCTGGCGGGAGACCGCACGCGCTGCCTGGAGAGCGGGATGGACGACTACCTGGCGAAGCCCTTCAAGCGCCAGGCCCTCCACGAGGTGCTCACGCGCTGGATGAGGTGAAGCGGGGCCTCCTCCTCTGGAGGGCAGGCGGGCGGACGAGGGTGGGATACCTGCCACCCCGTCAGCGCGTGTCCACCTTCGGTTCAGGGCGCAACACCGCGCACGGCGAAGGAGGAAGCGTCATGGGTGAGTGGATTGATAAAGCCAAGGGAAAGATCAAGGAGACCGCCGGAGTGGCCACGGGCAACCGTGAGCTGGAGGCCGAGGGCAAGGCCGACACGTTGAAGGGCAACGTGAAGGAGAAGGTCGAGGACGCCAAGCGGGCCATCAAGGACGCGGTGGATCCGGATCGTCCGAGCCGCCGCGAGCCGTAACCCTGCCCCAGAGGGGGAGGGACTTCGGGGCCGTGGGGCGCTGCTGCCCTGCGGCCCTTCGTTTCTCTCAGTGCCGCTCGCACCGGCAAGCCACCTCGAGGAAGGTGGTGGACTTGCCGCTGACGAGCGCCCACAGACAGCGCACCAGGCAGCTCGCGCCGAACTCCCGGTAGATGAGACCCAGGTTGGCGACCACCTCTCGTCCTGTGATGACTCCGCGCATGGCTGCTCCCCCTTCTACGCTCCCGCTCTGTCACTCCCGGTGCTCCGAGACTGACGCAGCCCTTCCTCTGCAAAGAGCTGGCCGTCGCCTCCGTACTTGCGGGGCGACAGCCTGTTGGTGAGCGGACATGCCAAGGGAGCGATTCAGCGTTGCTGAGTGCACGCCTCTCTGCGTGCAAGTGCGGACACCTGCGCTCGCTCCTGTAATTCCTCCAGGCAGGCCGTGGACTGGCGGACGGAGGGCCCCGCTTGTGGGCAGAGGTCCGCACGCGGCTGGGCAGGCAGCCGGGCGCGGCTCCCGCGATTGTGTGGCACGGAGCCCGGAGGAGTCGGAAGCTTGAGGAGGGGGAAAGGAGGTGTCGTGATGGCGAGCACATCCCAGCTGGATTTGGGGCCCATGGTCACGCCGCCCCAATTCATGAAGCCGCTCTTGACCGCCAGCCAGAAGGGCCGGCTGACGCGGGTGATGGTGGCGACTGACTTCTCCATGTGCGCGGACCTGGCGCTGGCCCGGGCGCTGCGGCTGCCGGTGGGAGACGGGGCCTCGCTCACCCTCTTCCATGCTTCGAGGCCCGTGCCGGGGCGGGGCGCACCGGGAGACATGTCCCTCGAGGCGCGCTGCCTGAGCCGGGTGGCGGGAGCCGCGCGCCGCAGGCTCCGGGCCCGAGAGCCCGTGGAGGTGAATGAGGAGCTGCGCGCGGGAGACGTGGTCCAGGAGGCCGCCCGGGCGGCGCGCCGGCTGGACGTGGAGCTGCTCATCGCGGGCCGCCCTCATGTGATGCGCCACCACGACGTGACGCAGCGGGGGGCCACCGTGCGAGGCCTGGTGCGGCAGGTGGAGGCGCCCTTGCTGGTGGTGAGCGCGCACCCGGCCAGGCCGTACCACCATCCGCTGGTGGCGGTGGATCTCTCGGAGGACTCTCGCCGGGCGCTGGAGCTCACGCTGAGGCTGTGCCCGCCGCCGGTGAAGGTGACGGTGCTGCACGTGCCCGAGCCCTGCACCCGCCCGGAGCTGTGGCACGCGGGGATGACGTCCGTGGAGCACTGGCTGGTGGTGCGGCACGAGATTGAAGCCGCGGCGCGCAAGGCCGTGAGCCGCTTCCTGGCGCCGTACCGGGAGGTCGGCCGCGAATGCGAGGTCTGCATCCGGTGCAGCGAGCCGCTGGAGGAGGCGCTGCTGGCGGAGGCGGCCGAGCAGGGCGCGGACCTGCTGGCGCTGGGGATGGCCGCCCCGGACGGGGAGGTACCTCCCAGGGAGCTGGCCGAGCATACTGTCATGCGAGCCCCGTGTGACGTGCTGGTGGCGAAGGCCCATGGGCTCGCGGAGCAAGCGGGCGGCAACCGGATCGATTAGTAACAGGGAATTGTGGCTCCACCCCTCGCACCCCCTCCGGTCCCGCTCACCACCCGCCTGAAGAACGCGGGCAGCCTGTTCAAGCAGCTCCCGGGCACCTTCCGGCTCTTCTGGCAGGCCAGTCCCCAGCTCGCGGTGGTGCTTGGGCTGCTGACGCTGGTGGCGGCAGTGCTCCCGGCGGCCATCGCCTACGTAGGCAAGCTCATCGTCGACGGGGTGGTGGCGGCGGCCAAGGGCGGCGGGGAGCTGACGCTGCGCTCGCATGTGATGCAGCTGGTGGGGCTGGAGTTCGGGCTGATGCTGGGCTCGGCGCTGGTGGACCGCAGCTTGGGGCTCATCCGCGAGCTGCTGCGCGCCAACCTGGGCATCCTGTTGAACCAGAGGATTCTCGACAAGGCGCTGCAGCTGGAGCTGCGGCACTTCGAGGACTCGGACACCTACGACAAGATGCAGAACGCGCGGCGCGAGGCCAACAGCCGTCCGCTGTCGCTGGTGATGCAGGTGTTCACCATCGTCCGCAACGTGGTGACGCTGTCCACGTACGCGGTGCTGCTGGTGTCCTTGTCGCCGTGGAGCGTGGGGGTGCTGGTGGTGGCCTCCATCCCGGCCTTCATCGCCGAGGCGCGGCTGGCGGCCGAGGGCTTCCGCCTCTACTCGTGGCGAGCGCCCGAGGGCCGCAAGCTGAACTACCTGGAGTGGATCCTCACGCGGGACAACCACGTGAAGGAGGTGAAGCTGTTCGGGCTGGGGCCGCTGGTGATGGGGCGCTACCGGACGCTCTTCCAGAAGTTCTTCAACGAGGATCGGGCGCTGGCGGTGCGGCGCATGGCGTGGGGGCTGGGGCTGGGGGTGCTCTCGCTAGCGGCCTTCTATGGCTGCTATGCCTTCGTGGCGAACCGGGCCGCCTCGGGGAGCATCACGGTGGGCGACATGGTGCTGTACCTGTCCGTGTTCCGGCAGGGGCAGGCGGCGTTCCAGGGCATCCTGTCGAGCCTGGGCTCCATGTACGAGGACGCGCTCTTCATGAGCAACCTCTTCGCGTACCTGGACATCCCCACGGGCGCCGAGCAGCCTCGGGTGCTGCCGCCGCTCAAGCCGCCGCGGGGCCGCAACAACGCCATCGAGCTGAGGAACGTGTCCTTCAAGTACCCGGGCAAGGAGGCCTGGGCGCTGCGGCACGTGAACCTCACGCTGAAGCCGGGCGAGAAGCTGGCGCTGGTGGGCGAGAACGGCGCGGGCAAGAGCACGCTGGTGAAGCTGCTGCTGCGCCTGTACGAGCCCACCGAGGGCTCCATCCTCTACGGCGGCGTGGACGTGCGGGACATGGACGTGGAGGATCTGCGCAGCCGCTTCGGGGCGGTGTTCCAGGACTTCGTGCGCTATCAGTTCAGCGTGGCGGAGAACATCGGCCTGGGGCACCTGCCCGGGTTGGAGGACCGCAACCGCATCGCCCGCGCGGCGGACCTCGGAGGCGCCAGCCCCGTCATCTCCGCGCTGCCGCAGCAGTACGACACCATGCTCGGCGGCTGGTTCGAGAAGGGCCAGGAGCTCAGCGCCGGCCAGTGGCAGAAGCTGGCCGTGTCACGCGCCTTCATGCGCGAGGACGCGGAGGTGCTCATCCTCGACGAGCCCACCGCCAGCATCGACGCCGAGGCCGAGCACGCCCTCTTCGAGCGCTTCCAGGCGCTGGCGGCCGACCGCATCGCCATCGTCATCTCCCACCGCTTCTCCACGGTGCGCATGGCGGATCAGATCGCCGTGCTCCACAACGGGCAGGTGGAGGAGCTGGGCAGCCACGACGCGTTGATCGCCAAGGACGGGCGCTACGCCCACCTGTTTCACCTCCAGGCTCGGGGCTATCGAGACTGAGCGTGTAGTCTGCTGAAACCAAGTGTGAGACATGTCACGGCCCATTTGTTCCATCCCGGTGTGATGTTTGAAAAACACTGGAAAAAGCCCTAGATGATCAGACGGTGGAACCGCCCCGTTGGGGCCGCACTCCCACGGGAGCATGTTTGGAGCAGAAGGACCTGGAAGAGCGCCTGGCGGCCAGCCACCGGCTGATGGACGAGCTGACCCAGGTGCACGCGGACCTGGTGACCCAAGGCGACTACCCCGCGCTGTTCGATCGGCTGCTGAGGCTGATGCTCCGGGAGACGCGCAGCGAGTACGGCTTCATCGCGGAGATCGTCCACGACGCGCAGGGGGCTCCGTTCTTGCGCAGCTACTCCGTCACCAACATCACCTGGACGGAGGAACTGAACGAGTACTACGAGAAGAGCGGTGGGCGGGGCATCGAGTTCCGCAACCTGAAGACGCTCTTCGGCAAGGTGCTGACGTCGGGCGAGCCGCTGCTCACCAATGAGCCCTTCAAGCACCCGGCCTCGGGGGGGCTTCCTCCGGGCCATCCTCCGCTGCGCGCCTTCCTGGGCGTGCCGTTCCACGTCCGCGGAGAGCAGGTGGGCATGGTGGGGATCGCCAACCGGCCCGGGGGTTACGACGAGGGGCTGATCAGCTTCTTGAAGCCGCTGCTCACCACGTGCGGCATCATCACGTATGCCGCGCGCGGAGAGGCGCGGCGGCGCGACACGGAGCAGGCGCTGAGGACGCAGCAGGAGCAGCTGCAGGCGTTCATCGAAGCCATCCCGGACATGATCTTCCGGCTCCGGCTGGATGGGGTGTGCCTGGCCTTCAAGGCGTCCGCGCTGGATGCGCCGCTGATGGCCGTGCACGAGTTCGTGGGCAAGAACCTGCTCTCGATGCCGCTGCCGCCGGCGCTGCAGGACCCCTTGGCCGAGAACCTGAGGCAGCTGCGCGAAGGCGGCTCGCTGGCGATCTTCGAGTATGCGCTGGAGCTGCCCTCGGGACTGCAGCACTACGAGGCACGCCTGGTGCGCAGCGGCCTGGACGAGGCGATGGCCATTGTCCGCAACGTCACCGAGCGGAAGCGGGCGGAGGATCAGCGGCGCCGCCAGCAGGAGGAGCTCGAGGAGCGGGTACGGCAGGTGACGCGCGAGCTGGAGGCCCGCCAGGCGCAGCTCATCCAGGCGGAGAAGCTGGCCTCGCTGGGGCAGATGGCGGCGAGCATCGCGCACGAGCTCAACAACCCGGTGAGCTACGTGTTCAGCAACGTGGCGACGCTGGACGAGTACATCGCGGTGTTGCTGCAGTTGAACGGGCTGCACGAGCAGGTGGAGCAGCGCCTGGGGGCGGCGCCTCCCGAGGCCGTGGTGGAGCTACTGGAGCAGACGCGGGAGCTGCGCGAGCGCGAGCGGGTGGCGCTGCTGGTCATGGACATGAAGGAGCTGCTGGGAGACTCGCGCGAGGGGCTCAGCCGCATCCGGGAGTTCGTGCACAGCCTGAAGACGTTCGTGCGGGAGGAGTCGGGGACGCCGCAGCGGGCGGACCTGACGCAGGTGCTGCAGATGTCACTGCGCATGGTGCGGCACGAGTTCAAGTACAAGTGCGAGGTGCAGACGGAGTTCGCTCCGCTGCCGGAGGTGCGCTGCTTCCCGACGCAGCTGAACCAGGTGTTCATGAACCTGCTGGTGAACGCGGGGCACGCGGTGGAGCAGCGCGGGGAGATCTACATCAGCTCGCGGCAGGAGGGGGACGAGGCGGTGGTGCGGATCAAGGATACGGGGAAGGGGATGGGGCCTGAGACGGTGGCGAAGCTCTTCACGCCCTTCTTCACCACGAAGCCGGCGGGGCAGGGGACGGGGCTGGGGTTGTCCATCTGCGACGTCATCATCCAGCGGCACAACGGGCGCATCGAGGTGGAGAGCGAGCCCGGCAAGGGCACCACCTTCACGGTCCGGCTGCCGCTGGGCGCCGAGCCGTCCGCCCCGGACGCGTAACAGGGCCACGGGGCGGGGCGCGGTCTGGTACACAGGGCGCGCATGCTGCTCGATCTGTCACCGCTGAAGAAGTACCGGGACTTCCGGCTGCTGTTCCTGGGGCAAGTGGTCTCGTTCCTGGGGAGCATGATCACGTACGTGGCCGTGCCGTATCAGGTGTACGGGCTGACGAAGTCGAACCTGATGGTGGGGTTGCTGGGGACAGTGCAGCTGGTGCCGGTGCTGGTGTTCGGGCTGATTGGCGGCTCGGTGGCGGACACGATGGACCGGCGCAAGCTGCTGCTGGTGTCCGAGGCCATCATGAGCCTGGGGGCGCTGGGGCTGGCGATCAACTCGGCGCTGCCGGAGCCGAGCCTGTGGGTCATCTTCATCATCGCGGCGTTGATGCAGGGGGCGAGCGGGTTCCACCGGCCGGCGATGGACGCGATGACGCAGAAGCTGGTGGCGGTGGAGGACCTGGCGTCGATTTCAGCGCTGGGCTCGCTGCGCTACAGCGCGGGAGCGGTGGCGGGGCCGGCGCTGGGAGGGCTGCTCATCGCGGCGGCGGGGGCGAAGGTGGCGTACCTGGTGGACTTCGGGACGTTCCTGTTCGCGCTGACGATGCTGTGGATGATGCGGGAGATGCCCGCGCCCGAGCAAACGCACGCGCCGGGGCTGCGGAGCATCTACGAGGGCCTGCAGTACGCGGTGAAGCGGCCGGAGCTGATTGGGACGTACGTGGTGGACATCGTGGCGATGACGTTCGCGTTCTGCACGGCGTTGTTCCCGGCGATGGGGGACGCGTGGGGCGGAGCGGCGGCAGCGGGGGCGCTGTTCTCGGCGATGTCGGTGGGGAGCCTGGTGATGACGGCGCTGAGCGGGTGGACGGGGCGGGTGAAGCGCCGAGGCGCGGCGGTGGTGGTGGCGGCGGGGGTGTGGGGAGTGATGACGGTGGGGTTCGGGCTGGCGCCGAGCCTGCCGGTGGCGCTGCTGTTCCTGGGGTTGTCGGGGGCGGCGGACATGGTGAGCGGCCTGTTCCGAGGCGTCATCTGGAACGAGACGATCCCCAACCACATGCGAGGCCGCATGTCGGGCATCGAGATGATCAGCTACATGACAGGCCCGCTGATTGGGAACGCGAGGGCGGGCTGGGTGGCGACGGTGAGCACGACGCGGGTGTCGATCATCTCAGGGGGCGTGCTGTGCGTGGTGGGGGTGTTGCTGTGTGGGCTCCTGCTGCCTGCGTTCTGGCGCTACCGGTCGGATGCAGCGGAAGCGGCAGGGGCGGCGCCGGGGGCCTGAGCCTCCCTGCCGGGTATGTCAGACCGATCCGTATTCTCCATACCTGCCACGCCCCTCTTGAGGAGGGGCGGATACCAACGCCAGGAGTGGAGCTATGTCCGCAGTGAGCAAGACGTCGTGGGCCGGGGCTGTCGTGGTGGTTCTCTTCAGCATCGGGTGCGGTGGGGCTTCGGAGTCGGCTGGGGCCAGTGGGTGCATGGACAACGCGGCATTCGATGTGTCGGCCATCCTGAGCGCGACGGGCGAGTTCCCGTCAGCGATGGCGTGCGCGGACTTCAACGGGGACGGCGAGATGGACCTCGCGGTGGCGAGCCCTGGCAGCCGTGAGGTGAGCGTGTTCCTGGGGCAGGACGGGGCGCTCGCGTCGCGGGTGTCCTTCCCGGTGGGGGGGGGCAGTGCGGTGGTGGCCCGTGACTTCGACGCGGACGGCTGGATGGACCTGTCGGTGACCGGTGCGGCCGACGGGTCGGTGCATCTGCTCAAGGGCTACGGTCCGGGCGGCTTCGCGCCTGCGGTCCTCGCGGAGAACTGAGGTCCATTGAGGAAAGGTGAACGCAGCCTGCTTTCGAGAGCAGGCTGCGTTCACTCTTCAAGGGCTGCGCGTTATCTGAGGCCAGCTTCTAGAGTATGAACGAAGTGTTGGCGTGGAAGACCGGCGGCCACGCTGCTTGCCGGCTGATGAGTAGCAGTTACTGATTCCTCATTCCGCTTATGACGGTGCTTGTGCGTACATTTGCAAACTCGCCGAATCTTCTTCGCGCGCTCCTTAGGCGTCTGGACACCGCGCTTCGGTAGCTTTTCCTGCACAAGCCTCTCTAGCGTCTCACCTTGGTGGTTTGAGATGTGTTTTACCTGTACAACCGAGGATTGGATAGAGCGTAAATCCGAATCGGTTACGCGTTCGCCTCGTGAGAGTTGATGGATTCTCGCTCGGAGCTTGTTCTTGCGCGTCCGTCCAACTGACAATCGCCTCCTATTCACTAAAACACCAGTGACAGAAAGCTTTTCTCGGTGAGCGGCTAGTAGGCGGACTTTGCATGGGCGCATCGAGAAGCCATGGCGCTGCACCAACCTCACGACCGGTGCAATGACCTCTCGAACGCGTTCTCCAGAGAGGGTGATGTCATCAACAAAAAAAGTACATTTCAGTCCTAGTGCTTCACATTCCAACTGGATGGACTCGTGGAGTTCCATCAAGACGAGATTGGCGATAACAGAACTGGCTGGAGAACCCTGAGGAAGCCGATTCTGGAAGGTTGTTAGTTTTGTGAGCAGATTTGAAATCGGATCAGAGAATTTCAATTGCTCACGGAACATCCGGAAGACCCTTCGGTGGCCGATGCTAGGAAAGCAATCCCGGATGTCTAGTTTGAACACAAGTCCCTGCCCACGATGGGCCTCCGCATTTTTCTTGGGAGACCCGCCTTTGAGGCCACCGAGCATGGTGTCAGGAAATTTTACTCTGGCCTTGAGGAAACGAGCGATCTCCCTCTGAACATCTGCGAGTCGCTTACTGGGCACATCAAAATGCCGCCACTTGTTGCCCATCCATTCATCGAAAGAGCGGTAGTGGGCCCCAGCATGTTCTGCTAATGACTCCAGGGTGGACCAATCACGCTTCAAGTGAAAGCCAAGCCCAGCCTTGGAGTAAAAGGTTCGTGCCGTTGCCTCGCTCACTCAATCACCTTGCTCAGCCTTCATGACCAGGTCTAGGAACTGATTTTCGAGGCGGCGAGCCTGCTCTTCCGAAATGCCTCGCAGATCTTCCGCGTCAGATGCGAACAGCATGAGTAGATAGAGTGGAACATCGAGTGCTTTGGCAATGGCCTCAACAGCGGCAGTGCTTGGCACGCGTTTCCCATTCTCAATCTGAGAGACGTAACTAGCGTCTAAGGCAGCCTTTTCAGCCAGTTCTTTCTGCTTGAGATTGCGTTTCTCTCGCAGCTTCTTCAATGCCCTGCCATAGTTCATCGTGTGCCCACTATCAGTCTGTCTTGATGGGCCAACGTTCACGGTTGGCCCATCAAGACAAACGACAGTGTGTTAGGGCTCTCGGTCATTACTTCCGCTTCGCCGGATCACCGCCGAAACTTCTTGGCGGCCTCATTGATGGCGACTTTCACCATCTGATAGTCGTCGGCCTCAACCGCGAGGCTCAACTCGACCAAGCTTCGCTCGACCTCCTGCATGAAGCCCAATTCCAGTTCCCCTGCCTCCACCTCCGCTCGCAGGAAGTTGTGGATGGAGGCGAGTTTCTTCTTCAACTTGTTTTTCCGCATTTTGCTTCTCCTCACACGTCGAGGGTGGCGGGTTTGAATTTGCCACCTAACTCGCACGTGCTGCCCAGCCGCGCTTGTCTCGATGTGAGGGGAAACTGGAACCACTCTGCCTTGCCTGCTGCCCCGACGGAGCATTGCTGCCCTTGCTCCGTCGCAGTGCACACCTTGCCAGACCACAGGACCAGGATGCGCATGCTTCGAGGTATGTGGGCGCTGACTTCTCGCCCACAACGATCCCGTTACTCTCGGGACCGCGATCAGTGCCCGGACTTTGAGTCCGGACTGGGTACAACGGACCACTGACTCGCTTGGTTGAGCTATGCGGATGTAGTTGTCAAAGAACTCGGCCGCAGGTGCTGCGGACAGTTGGGGGATCTACCGCCTGCTCCCCCATACTGCAAGTAGGAAAAGTGGCTGCCAGCCATTTTATTTAAAGGCTAAGTGACCGTATTTATTGGAAAACGACAATTGGCCCTATTCGCTCTGAGTGATCGGGGTCCCACCCACCATAGAGGGCAGGAAGTCTAGTCAGCCCGTCAGACCGCATGGGGAGTCGTCTGTTACCGGAGGCGGGCTGACGGGTAAGGGCTTAGGCCCCACAGATGACATCTGTGGCCTGGGCGGCATCGGACCACTGCTCGGTCGTTGGCACTTACTCCCTATTGCTGAGCGCTGGTAACAGGCAGGGGGTGGGCCCTTGCCTTCAGACGAACCGACGCCAGAGGGCCATCGCTACCGTGGGACTGTGGGGGGCTCTACTTGCAACGATGTTGGGGCTCACCGTGCTTGCTCCAAGGTTATGGTCTCGTGAGTAGAGCGTGAGTCGCAGAACCTAGTAGGTCAGGATCTGTCAGACCCAGCAGGTAGCTTGCTGCGCCATGGTTTCGATGCAGCACGAAGGTCTCCTGCTCCTGTTCCGCAATCGCCCAGAACTGGCGCCTGAGTTGCTGCGTGATGCGCTCGGTCTCCACCTTCCGGTCTGGACTCAGGCGCGGGTGCAGTCTGCGGAGCTCACCGAGGTCGTACCCACTGCGTATCGAGCAGACTTGGTGGTACTCCTGCTGGACGACAAGCCCATCTTCGCCATCGTGGTGGAGGTGCAGTTGTCACGTGACGAGGGCAAGCGGAAGACGTGGCCGCTGTATCTCGCCAGCGTGCGCTCGCGTGAGAAATGTCCCGCGGCGCTCTTCGTCGTCGCTCCAGATGCTTCCGTGGCTCGTTGGTGCGCAGAGCCCATCGAGATGGGCCATCCGGATTTCGTGCTCCGGCCCCTCGTCATAGGGCCCAACGCCATCCCGGTCATTCAAGACAAACAGGCCGCTCAGAAGGATCCGGAGCTAGCAGTGTTGTCCGCCATGGCACATGGGCATGAGGAGGTGGGAGTGTCGATTGCCCAGACCGTGATTGAAGTGGTGCGGGGCCTTGATGAAGAGCGCAGCACCCTCTACGTTGACTTGATCGTGTCCTCGCTCAGCGAGGCGGTTCGAAACGCCCTGGAGGCACTGATGCAACAAGGAAAGTACGAGTACCAGAGCGAGTTCGCCCGCAGGTATGTCGCCCAGGGACGCAAGGAGGGCTTGCAAGAGGGCTTGAAAGAAGGGCTTGAGAAGGGGCTCCATCAAGGCGAGCAGGCAGCCCTCTTGGAGGTGCTCGATGCCCGGGGGCTCACGGTGGATGAGACTGCGCGCCAGCGCATCATGGCTTGTTCGGAACTCTCACAGCTCAAGGTCTGGGTGCGCAGGGCTGCGATTGCTGAGTCCGTCTCGGAGATCTTCGAGCCTGCTCCTGTTTCCGGGCCCGCCGCCCGGTAGGCGACTAGGCGCTTTGGGCGTCCCAAGGCCTCGAAGCCTTGAGGGCGCTGACGTTACGGCGTGGGCTTCGCCACCGTCCTTGGGCCCTTCTCCAGCACCTTGAGCCGTGAGTTCGCTAGCGCGTCCACGCTGTTGATATCCGGTTTGGGGCTCTTCGCTCGCTGGTAGGCCGCTCGGGCCTCCTCCAGCAGTCCGTTGGTCTCCGCAATTCGCCCCACCACGTACCAATCGTAGGCCTGCAGTGCGCTTGCTCCCTGCAACTCCAGCGACTTGAGCAGCAGCTGCCGCGCCTCCTGTCCTTTGCCCAGCTCCGCGTAGATGGTTGCCAGCGTGTGCACGTAGGACGCGTTCCCGTAGCTCGTGAGCGTGTTCGCCTTCAGCGCGTCCTCCACCGCTCCTTCGTCCACTTTCCCCAAGAACAGCGTGTTCCACGCCAGCTCGTTGTACGTGTGCGCTGTTGCCTTGCCCGCCTCGACGATGCGCCTCCGGTACTCCTGCGCCTTCGCCAGCTCGCCTCGCATCGTTGCTACGCTCGCCAGCGTCTCCAGCGCCTTGTCGTCGTCTGGCAGCAGCTTCAGCCGCGCCTCCGCCCGCTTCGTCAGCTCGTCCGGCCGGTCCAGTTGCCGCAGCGCGTACGTCGCCTGGTAGTACGCGGACTCATCCACCGGTGCCACCTCCAGCAGCCGGTCCGCCGTCTCCAGCATCTCGGGCAGCCGCTTCAGGTGGTAGTACGCCGCCAGCAAGTCCCGATCGAACCCGCGCCGCTCTGTGTCCGTCGCCGCTCGCTCTCGCGCCAGGCTCAGGTACGGAATCGCTCGCACCGCCTGTTTGCCGAACGCCATCAGGCTTGCCGCCGCCACCCGCAGCTCTTCCTTCCCCGCCGTTGCTTCCTTCTTCCACAGCCGCAGGAAGTTGGCCCCTGCCTGTTGCTCCGTCAGCGTCGAAGGCATCGAGTCCCGCGCCCAGTCCAGCCACTGGCGCGCTCCCTCCAGGTCCCCCGCCTCCACCCGCCGCATCGCCTCCTGCCCGAGCACTCCGTAGTCGTACCCCGTCCCCAACAGCCGCAGCTCCGTGCCCGCTCGCACGATGAACCAGTTCTCCGTGCCGCTCCCGCTGGAGGTCTCGAACGGCAGGCGCGACTGGACGCGGAAGCCCCGCTTCGCATCCCCCTCCACTCGCAGCTCCATCAGCGACAGCGCCATGTCCACCGCGCTCGCCTGCGGCACCTCCGCCAGCACCCCTCGGTTCAGCAGCACCCGCACCGTCCGCATCACCTCATCCGCCAGCTCCGGCTCCGCTGCCAGCGATGGCTTGTGCAGGAGCCTCTCCACCTGGGCCTGGCCGCCCTCGTCGTCCAGCATCGCCAGGAAGAGCCGCTGCACCACCGAGCGCGGATCATCCCCCTTCAATGACTTGGGCTCGAAGCGCACTGCCTTCGCCAGTGGAATCAGCCGCCGCTGCTTCTCCACCGCGTCCGGCGCTCCCTTGGCAGCCTCGGTCAGCAGCGCGTGCGCCTCCGGGTAGCGGCGCAGGCGCATCAGCCGGTTCGCCGCATCCTCCAGCGCCTCTCGCCGCGCATCCATGGTTGGCACCCACTTCGCCGCGTTCTTCACCGCCACCGCCGCCCCGTCCACCATCGCCGACGCGCTCAGCCGCACGCTGTTGCGCAGCGGCGAAGGCTCCATCCCGCTGGCTCGCTTCAGCAGCTCCGCGTACTCCTCCAGCAGGAACAGGTCGAGCAGCAGGTGGTCGTCCATGTCCTTCCGGTTCAGGTCCTGCCGCAGCGCCAGGTACTCGGCCACCGCGTCTTCCAGGCGTGAGTCCTCGCCATAGCGATCCCCCTGAGGCCCGTACTCCAGCAGGATGCCCAGGTCGCCGCGCGTCTCGAAGTCCGTCGGATCCAGCGTCCGCGCCTTCCGGTAGGCCGCCACCGCCCCCGCGTGGTCGAAGCCCGGCTTGAAGCGGCGCCCCAGCGTGTCGTGCTGCAGCACCCACCCCAGCGTGCGCCAGCCCAGCGCCGAGGACGGCTCCACCTCGGTGCCCCGGCGGGCCTCGGTGCGCGCCTCCTCGCCCGCGCCCGCCTCCAGCAGCGCGAGCGCCAGCTGCCCTCGGTGCAGCGCCTCCTTCGGGTGCAGCTCCACCATGCGGCGGTACACCTCGAGCGCCTCGGGCACGTGGCCCTCGGCCAGCAGCGAGGCCCCGTCATGCTCGAACCCGAGCAGTGACTCCTCCTCCTGGCTCATCGCATCGAACGACGTGCGGAAGGCCTCCACCTCGGCCGCGGACCAGCGGCGCTTGCCCGTGTCGAAGCGGAAGGTGACGTTCACCTCGCGCCCCATCAGCGCGTACTCGCCCGAGTACGTCGCCGGCCCCATCTTGCGCGTGAAGTTCTTCGGCAGCGGCTTCGGCGTGTAGCCCGCCGGAGACGCCACCCGGTAGCGCAGCTCGGCCACGTACGGCTCCAGCAGCACCAGCTCCCCCCGGCGCTTGCCCCTCGGCTGCTCGTCCGAGGTCTCCTCCAGCAGGTAGTCCGGCAGTCGCCCCAGCAGGTACGCCCCGCCGAGCCCCACCGCCGCCTCCTTGTCGTCCGTGTAGCCTCGGCTGGCCTCCTCCACCTCCAGCTCCACGCGGAACGGCTTCTCCAGGGACTCCAGCTCCACCGGGTTCAGCTTCTTCACGTCCGAGGCCGAGAAGGCGCTCTTCACATAGTCCACGTAGCCCTCGCGCACCCGGGCGGACTCGGTGAGCGCGAAGTGCTCGCGGTACGCGGAGGCCACCGTGCCCATGGACTCCTTCACCTCGGTGATGCGCGAGGGGCCGCGCTCGGACAGGAACACCTCGCGCGTCGTGGTAGTCAGGTTGGCCGAGGCCGGCAGCTCGGGCGTGCGCACCAGGCTCTTCGTGTCCGGGTGCGCCAACAGCGCCAGCCGCCCCTGCACCATCGCAGGCAGCACCCCCGGCGGGCTAAAGGCGTCCGTCGCGTCGATCCACAGCGCCGGAGTCCCCGGTATATAGACGATGGCGTGATCAAAGAGCCCAAAGCCGGGCAGTGACTCCTGCACGTCCTCCAGCCCCGTGCGCAGCAGCGCCACCGAGGCCGGTACCCCCGACGCCCGCAGCAGCCCCACCAGCAGCGTGGACAGGTCCTTGCAATCGCCATAGCGCCGCACGAGCACCTCGGCGGGCTGGCGCGGCACCACGGCGGCCTCGCCAAACTGGAGGCTCGTGTAGCGCACCTGCGAGTGGATCCACTTCGTCAGCTTCGCCGCCACCACCTCCCGGCGCTTCTCCTCACCCAGAATCTCCTGCGCGGTGCGCTCCAGGTTCGCCCCGGCCAGCTGCGCCTCCACCGTCTCGTGGTAGCGGCGCGCCAGGTCATTCCAGGCCCGGCCCGTCGAGAAGGCGATGTGCGGCCACGTCACCGCGTCCGCGGGCAGGAACGGCTCGGGCATGGCCAAGGGCTCCAGCGGGCCTTGCTCGAAGACGAGCCGGGTGCGTCCGTTCGCCTCCACCCTCCGAGGCTTGGTGCGCAGGCCCCGCGTCACGAAGTTCAGCGGCTGGCCCTGGGGCGCATCCAGCGTCAGCCGCACCCGCCGCACCGGCACCTCCTTGCCGAGGAAGAAGCGCCGCGCCACCCCACTGGCGAACACGCTCTCCGTCTCGCGCGTGGTGATCAGCTGCTCCACCACCGCTCCCGGCACGATGGCCGGCAGCGGGCCGCGCAGCAGCCGTTGATCCGACAGCGTCTCCGGCTCCCGGTCCGCCGGGCTGGTGTCCGCCAGCGTGGAGGGATCCAGCTCATGCGCCTTCCCATCCGGGGTGATGACGCGGGCGCGCACCTCGGGGCGCTCCTCGTGCCACGGGGCATACCCCACCCCGATGGTCGCCCAGTTCTTGGCCCCCTCCTGTGTCACCACGCGGTAGACGAGCCGTGAGGTGGAGGTCTCCCGGCCCTTCGCGTCATAGGAGAAGGTGCCCTCTTCCAGCAGCACTTCGACTTCGGCCCCCGGAGGGGTGGGGAGCGCCGCGGCGGCTCCAGCAAGAGCGGACGGATCCGCCGTGAACGGCGGCGCATCCCAGGGCTCAGCCGCGAAGGCCGGCAAGGAGGCAAGCAGGACGGCAAGAACGAGACGCATGCGAGCCCTCACTCTCGCACTGTCCACCGCGCGCCGGGAGAGGGGGAGGGGGCTGTCCCCTCCTGGGAACGCCTGGCCGCCCTGCCCATTGACGCTTTCCCCACACGAGGGACTGTCTGTAGGGGGTACAGAATTTCTATACTCCGGCCTCCTTCTCCGGGACGGCCCTGTCCCGCCCGGGGGGACTCACTCATGGTCCGTCGTCTCAAGCTGTTCTGGAAGCTGGCCCTCATCGCCGTACTCATCCCGGTGTCGGTGGTCTTCGTGGTGCTGGTGGCACTGCGAGGCACGTGGGCGCTCCAGTCCGACCACGACAACCTGTACGGCTTCATGCTCATGCCCATCGTCGCGCTCGAGGAGGCCAACTCGCACCGCGAGGCGCTCTCGGGTGAGCTGCGGCTCATGGCGCGACTCCCCCTCAAGAAGGACGAGGCCAACCTCCCCCCAGAGCAAGCCAAGCGCCTTCAGAAAGAGCGCACCGTGCGCGCGGCCCGGGTGAAGGAGCACCAGGACGCGCTGCTGGACTTCGTGGCCCGGTACAAGAAGGAGTGGGTGGTCTCCAAGCGCTCCGTCTTCATGGACATCCTGTCCAGCACGAGCGAGCAGAAGCTGGAGATGGACGAGGCCTCCGCCCTGGAGCTGTTCGAGGTGGGCGCCGCGGGCTACCAGCCCCTGAAGGAGCAGATCCTCCTGGGCGAGGTGCACGTGGACGAGCAGCAGCTCGACTCCGCCCTGACGCGGCTGGCGGAGGCCACGGGCTGGCTGCAGGCCCTCAACCGCCGCTTCGCCGAGCTGTCTCACCACAGCGCTGAGAGCTCCTTCCTCTGGCTGCGCGTGCTGCTGCCCTTGCTCGGGCTGGTGCTGAGCGCCCTGGGGCTCGCGCTGGCGTGGTGGATTTCTCGCATCATCATCGAGCCGGTGGCGCGGCTCACCCGCATGACGATGCGCCTGTCGCGCGGCGAGCTGGAGCTGCTGGAGGAGGGCGAGCAGGCCTTGGACTTGGAGGCGGACACCCAGGATGAGATCGCCCTGCTGCTGCGCTCCACGTTGGACATGGCGCGCTCGATGCAACAGATGGTGGCCATGGCGGTGGGCCTGGCCCACGGCGACCTGACGGTGCGGATGATGCCGCGCTCGGAGCAGGATGCGCTGGGCAAGGCGCTGGGAGAGGCGGTGGGCCGGCTGACCAAGATTGTCGCCGAGGTGCGCGCCGGAGCCGCCTCGCTCGCCTCGGCCTCCGCGCTGCTGGCGGCCTCCTCGCAGGCGCTGGCGCATGGCGCGAGGGACCAGGCCGCCATCACCGAGGAGAACGCGCACACGCTCAAGGAGATCAACGCAGCGGTGCTGCGCAACACCGACAGCTGCCGGAAGATGGAGGAGGAGGCCCGCGTGGGCGCCCTCAACGCCGAGAAGAGCGGCAAGGCGGTGGGCGAGACGGTGGACGCCATGCGCCGCATCTCCACGAACGTGTCGCACATCGAGGAGTTCGCGCACCAGACGAACATGCTGGCCCTCAACGCCGCCATCGAGGCCATCCGTGCTGGCGAGCACGGCAAGGGCTTCAGCGTGGTGGCCGGAGAGGTCCGCCGGCTGGCCGAGCGCAGCAAGTCCGCCGCGCGCGAGATTGGCGAGCTGGCCATCCAGAGCCGCGCCGTGGCGGAGGAGTCCGGCCGTCAGCTGAAGGAGCTGGTGCCCTCCATCCGCCGCACGGCGGACCTGGTGCACGAGGTGGCGGCCTCCACCCGAGAGCAGTCCACCGCCGTGGGCATGATGAGCGAGGCCATGGCGGCCGTGGAGGGCTCCACGACGGCCAACGCGACGTCCGCGGAGGGCCTGGCGCGTGAGGCCGAGGCCCTGGCCGTGCAGGCGGACGCGCTGCGGCGGCTCACGTCCTTCTTCCGCGTCGGCAGCCTGGAGGGCATTGACTTGAGCGGGCCCTCTCCGCTGCCCCCCGAGCCGGGAGGCCCTCCCTCCGCGGAGACGTCGTTCGAGACGGTGGCGCCGCTGGACGACGGCGGACAGCCCCCGTCCAACGGCGAGCTCCAGAGCGCCTGAGCCGGCTCAGGCCGTCGTTCAGGCTTTGGGAGGCAGGTGGTCGCGGATGACGCCGAGCCAGTACTCCTTGCCGTAGTACTGGCTCATCTTCCCGATTCGCTGCCCATCCCGGAACAGCAGGAAGGTGGGGATGCCGTAGAGGCCGAAGCGCCTGGCCAGCTCCTCGTGCACGTAGGCGTTCACCTTCACCACGCGCATGGGCGCATCCTGCAGCTCGTCGAGCAGCGCGGGCTCGGCCGCCGCGTAGATGTCGCAGTTCGGGCAGCCCTCGCCCCAGAAGTCCACCACCACCAGCTCGCCCCGAGGCTCCAGCACCAGGGCGTCGAAGGTCTCAGTGGTGGCTTCATATGTCTGAGGGTGCGCCATGGTCCCTCTTGCTTAACGGCCGGGCCGTTACTGCGCCAGCGGCCTTCGCTCGAAGTCCTCGCTCTGGGGCGTCTTGCGCCCGTACACGGTCCCGTACGGAATGGGCCCGTAATAGAGGGTGTCCACCGGCGAGTACACGAGCTGCTTCCCGGCGGCCGACACGCACTTGCCGTCGAACAGGCCCACCTCGCCGCCCGAGCGGGAGAGGGTGAACGGCAGGTGCATGGGGCCCAGCGCCGTGTTCCCGGTGGCCATGAAGCGCACCGTCTGTCCAGGGGCCAGGTTCACGGTGGGCAGCCGGTAGCGCGTGGTGGCGCGCAGGTCGTTCGTCAGCTCGTAGCCCTCCAGCATCATCGGCAGGGTGTCCCGGTTGACGAGCTCGATGTAGCCCGCGCTGCCCGCGTTGATCTCCCGGATGACCAGGGGACCGCTCCCGTGGGCCCTCAGCGTGCTCATCAGGCCGCGGAGGAAGATGGCGCGGTTGCGCACGTACTGCTTCAGGAAGTTCCGGGCCCGCGCCACGTGCTCGCGGGAGACGTACGGGTCCGCGGCCAGCTGCGGCTCTACCACGGCCCACAGCTTGTCGATGTGCGCGTTCGCCTTCGCCTCCGAGAAGGGGCCCGCCAGCGCCGCCTCGAGCTTCGCCAGCAGGCGGGCGCGCAGCGCGGGATGGTCCCAGATGCGCGTGTTGATGACATTCCACGTCGGCTGCTGGCCGGGACGGTCCACCAGGCGCTCCTCGTAGATGCGCTGCACCCACGGGTCATACGCACTGAAGGTCTGCGGCCAGCGGTTGGTGATGGGCGGATCGTCCGGGTTCCACGTGCGCCAGAAGAGCATCTGCGCGTTGTTCAAGTCCCAGGGCACGTACTCCCAGCGGTCCTTCGTGTGCTCGTGGATCCAGTAGCTCTTCGAGTCCTCGATGACGTTGTTGGAGATGAGCGCGTCCGCGACCATGTTGCCCAGGTAGGACTCGAGGTTCATGTAGCGGTCCACCTTCGTCTCGAAGTCCGCGTCATCCGTGCGGTTCAGCCGCGTGAGGAACTGGTCGAGGTCCTCGCGGCCCGTGTCCTCGTTGGTCTTCTTCTCGAAGTCCTGCTGGTAGGCGGAGTTGTAGCGGAGCGTCATCTCGCAGTTGCGAGCCCCGCACCGGTAGATGGAGGCATTGCGCTCCATGGCGTGGTGCTTGAGGTAGTCCTTCCCCACGTGCTCCATGTCCAGGTACAGGCCGTTGTCCTGGCCGTTGAGCTTCACCCGGGTGAAGCGGGCGCGCGGCACCGGCAGCCCCATGGCGGTATAGAGGTCCACCGCGAACTTCTCCGTCAGCTTGGCGCTGTCGTACCACTCGGCCAGCAGCTCGAAGTGGTCGCGGTCCTCCAGCTCGTAGCCAGGATCCAGCTCGATCTTGAAGCTCTTCTGAGGCAGCGTCCGGGTGCTCGCGCCGCGGTAGCGCACCAGGCCGGGAGCGCGCTCCCCGTCGAGCACCACCACCACCGGCACCTCCCTGTCCGAGGTGGGGTTCGCGTCCAGCCAGTCCAGGTCCGCCTGGGCAATCTGCAGCTCGAAGACGGGCACCCGCGTCTGCACCGGGGGGTACTCCCCCCAGCGTGGGCCCGCATCCGGCGGCCCCGCATCCGGCGGTCCCGCATCCGGGAGGCCGTTGTCCGGTGGAAGCGGCGGGGTGTCCACGTCTCCGCCATCCCCCGGCCCCGCATCCGGCAGCGAGGGCAGAACGTCCGTTCCTGTACTCCCCGGGTCGTTTTTCGGGGGCATTGGGGTCTCAGGCCCACATGCCACCAGTCCTGCCACGCTCAACACCAGCAGCCAACCCCAACGCCCCATAGCCCCTCCGTTCCAAGGCCGTAGACCGTGCAGGCCACGTGCCTGGCCAGGTGTCCGCTGGTGGAAGCTGGGGTGCCCAGGCGATCAGGCGAGCGAAAAGGCAAGCCCTCCAAATGGGGAAAGAATTTCCCACCGTGGGCAATCCGAGGGCATGGGCGGGCAGGTGCCGTGCCCTCCCTGGCGAGCAGAAACGTCACCCGGATGCGTGAAGATTCGCTGGGAGAGGGGCAGAGCGGTGTAGAACTCCGCCTGACATCACGCTTTCCCTGGCCAGTCTGCGCACGAATACCGACATTGTCACTGCGCAGCGAGGCCTGGACGCCTGAACGTGGCGTCGCTGAATCGTGGAGGGGCCATGCACGAGTGGTTGGAGGCACTGCAGAAGTCAGCGAAGACGAAGTCCCCCGGGGTGGCCGCAGAGGAGTTGCGGCGGGCCGAGACGGAGGCCGGGGTGCCGCTGCCGGGCGAGCTGGGCGACTTGTATGCGGCCTTCAATGGCGGTTCGTTCGAGGGGGAAGTGATGCTCTTCCCCCTGCACGGTGAGGGCGAGCAGGCCAGCGTGCTGGAGAAGACGCGCAAGGCGATCGTCGGGCTGCCGGTGGCGGGGGTGTGGCGCTTCGGGGTGAAGGGCCCGCACCGCCACCTGTATACGGCGCGCAAGTCCGCCATGGTGGAGCAGGGCGATGGGGGCGGGCCGCTGCCAGAGTGGGTGCAGGCGCTCGGGGCCGAGGACTGGATTTACGGCAGCTGGGACGAGGAGAAGCGGGAGATGCGCTTCTACCGCTCGCTGGCGAACATGCTGAATGTGCTGGTGCCTCCGGTGGAGCAGGAGGAGTTCGGCGAGCGCACCTTCGCCCGAGCCATTGCTGCCGTGGAGGGTGCGCTGACCGAGCTCGCCGGTGACGAGGAGGCCGAGGAAGAGAAGGCCGAGGTCCAGGAGCTCCAGTACGAGTATGAGGAGGGGCCGCGCGCTCCCAAGAGCGGGAAGGCTCCCAAGGCCGGGGTCGGTGTGAAGCTGGACACGCCTGCGGTGATTGCCGCCGAGCGGCGTGTGAAGAGCCTCACGAGCAAGCCCGCCAAGAAGGAGCCGGTGAAGAAGGAGCCTGCGGCCAAGGAACCGGCCAAGAAGGAACCGGCCAAGGCGGAGGCAGGGCTGGAGACTGCCGCGGTGATTGCCGCCGAGCGGCGCATCGAGAACCTCAAGGCTGCTCCTGCGGAGAAGCCTGCTGCGCCTGCCAAGAAGGCCGCGGCTCGGACGGCATCGAAGAAGGCTCCCGCGAAGAAGGCGGCAGCCAAGAAGGCGCCTGCGAAGAAGGCAGCAGCCAAGAAGGCGCCTGCGAAGAAGGCAGCAGCCAAGAAGGCTCCCGCGAAGAAGGTGGCAGCCAAGAAGGCTCCCGCGAAGAAGGCAGCAGCCAAGAAGGCTCCCGCGAAGAAGGCTGCGGCGCGCAGGCGCTGAGCCTTTGGGGCCTGTGAAGTTCCCCGGGGGAGAGAAGCGCGAAGCTTCTGCCCGGGGCGCTCAGTGCCGTGCCTCGGTCCCCTCCTTTTCAGGGAGCGGAGGCCGAGGCGGAAGCGTGAGGGTGTCGTCCTTCCCCTCCAGGGCCCACCGTGCCTGGCGATGCGTGAGGATGTCCTGCGCGAGGATCTGCAGGGCGCCCGCCACAGGCAGGGCCAGCAGCGCTCCGAGGATGCCCGCGAACGCGGTGCCCGCCAGCATCGCCAGCGCGATGAGCAGCGGGTTCATGCGCAGGGTGCGCTGCTGGATGAAGGGCTGGAGCAAGTGGTTCTCCACCTGCTGGTACGCCAGGAACACCGCCAGCGAGATGAAGCCCGCATGCGTCCCGGCCGAGGCGAACGTCGTCCCGATGATGAGCACGCCGCCGAGGAACGCTCCAATGAAGGGGATGAGCCCCAGCACCGCCATGATGAGGCCCAGCGGCAGGAAGTAGGGCACTCCCAGCAGCAGCAGCGTCACGGTCGTCACCACGCCGCCAATGAGCGAGATGGAGACCGAGCCGGCCACGTAGCGGCCCACGGTGCGGTGCATCCGCAGGCCCAGCTCCTCCCAATGTCCTCGCTGGCCCGGAGGCAGCCAGAGCAGCGCCTTCTCGAACAGGTCCTTGCCGAAGGCGAGGAAGAAGGCTGCCAGCACGATGACCGTGATGAATGCGGCCAGGTGATGAAGGATGCCTCCCACCACGCCCAGCACGGGCATGGCCGCGCTCGGGAGGCGCTGGCGTGCCTCGTCCGAGAGCCGGTCGAAGAGGTGGTGACGCGCGTCCAGCCGTGCCAACCACCCCTGGTGGCGCAGGGACTCGATGAGACCCGGGCCCGCTTCCACCAGTGCCCGCGCCTGGTCCACCAGCATGGGCACGAACGTCGTCAGCAGGGCCGCCACCCCACTCAGGGTGGCCACGAAGATGAGCGCGACCGCCAGCCCCCGGCGCAGGCCCAGGCGCTCGAGCCTCGCCACCAGCGGATGGGCCGCCAGCGCCAGGAAGAGCGCCAGCAGCACCCACGAGAGGGCATTGCTGGCCGCTCGCACCACGCTGAGCACCGCCAGGAGCGCCACCACGTTGAGCCCCACGGTCCACACCGTGCGGGGCGACACCTGGGAGCGCGGCCGCGACGCCGGAGTCACGCGGCTACCCCTCGGGCAGCTCGTTCTTCTGGATCGGACGCAGCTGCTCGCTGGGCCGCGCCGTCAGCTCGCGCTCTTCCTCTTCCTCATCGCTGCGGCGGAACTCGTGAATCTGATCTGGGAGGATGTCGCGGAAGTCAGGCTCCTCTTCCAGCGGCGGGGTGGCGGCCAGGTCCTGGTCGGTGATGTTCACCTCTTCCTGTCCCGTCACCGGGTCCACATGGCGCCGCGAGGTTGCCTCGCCCACATCCTCCGAACCCAGCTTCTTGAAGCGCATGATCCTTCCTCCTTCCGAGGAACTCGGTGGGTCGGCTGCTTTCGCGCTAACAGTGCGGAGCCCTGGGGGGCGCGGCAACGAGCGCTGCCCGCCTGCCTGCCCTCTTCCTTTTGAAGCCCTCGGCGGCCCTTCAGCGGGCCACGCTCGGCGCCCGGCCCGCCGGGTAGGCAGGCTCCCTCTCCAGGGCCACCATCACCAGCGCCAGCACCCGGGAGAGTGTCTCGCGCACCGCGTAGCGCCGGGTGGAGGGCCGGCCCTCATCCGCCGCCACGCCCCACGCGTCCATGCCCACCGAGTTGGCGATGTAGAGCGCTCGAGGCAGGTGGAAGCGCTGGGTCACCAGCAGCGCCTTGCGGACATGGAAGACGGTGAAGGCGCGCACGCAACTGTCATAGGTGGACAGCCCCGAGTCGTCTCCCAGTACCGCCTGCTCGGGCAGCCCGTGCTGCACCATGTAGCGGCGCATGGCCCGGGTCTCGTCATGGAAGCGGTCCGAGTTGTCCCCGCTGACGAGCACCGCCTGGGCCTTGCCGCTCTTCCAGAGGGCAATCGCCGTGTCCAGCCGCTGGGCCAGCACCGGCGAGGGCACCCCTCCCGGCGCCAGGCCCGCTCCAAAGACGAGCACCACGGGGGCCTCGGGAGCCGCGCTCAGGGGGACGATGCGGTCCTCGTACCGCACCTTCACAAAGTGCGACACGGCCACCAGGGCCGCCAATGCCAGCGCGCTCCCGAGGAGCCCTCTGCGCAACCACACTCCGAGCACGCCGCGACGCCCCCATGGGCCAGGAAACACCGTTGAGAGACAGGGCATTGTCTCCCCTCCCGCTCAGGCCGGGAAGGGGGTGGAGCGGGTGCTCGTTCAAGCCGGGGCACCCAGCGAGCCACCTTCCAGGCGCTGGGCGTGGAGCTCAATCAACTCCAGCAGCTGCTCCGGTTCCGCCGGCTTCCTCAGGAAAGCCGCCACGTTGTAGTTGGAGGCGTAGAGCGCCCGGTCCCTCGGGTTCATGGCCGCCATGCCCGCCGAGATGATGATGACCGGGATCGCCTGGTAGCCATAAGCCTCCTTGCGGAACGTCAGCACCCGGTGGCCCCCCATCACCGGCATGGCCATGTCCAGCAGGATGAGGGACGGCCGGGGCGTGCGCTGAAGCTGCTCCACGGCCTCGCGGCCATTGGTGGCATGGACGGTCTCGTACCCGTTGAGCGCCAGGTAGCTCAGCAGTGGCTCCCGGATGTCTGGGTCATCCTCGACCACGAGGATGGGACCGCTCAGCAGCGAGGCCATGGGGACACCTCCGGCACGGGGAGCCTGCCCTGGAAGGCTATGCCCCCCGGAGTGACCCGGCATCCGAGGCGGGGAGCCTCTCCGCTTGGCCGCCTGGCCCGGACCCGCGCTGCCCCGCTTCCACGGTTGACCGGCTGACGCACCGCTTATATAGGGGGCGCCGCCCGGTGCCTGGCCCCCCTCTGGGAGCCAAGGCCCGCGTCCGAACAGGAGCTACAGGCCCCATGGCGTCTCTTCGCGACATTCGCAAGCGCATCCGCTCCGTGAAGAACACGCGGCAGATCACCAAGGCGATGAAGATGATGTCCGCCGCCAAGCTGCGCAAGGCGCAGGACGCCATCATCGCCGCGCGTCCCTACGCGCAGATGCTGGATCAGATCATCGCGGATCTCGCGTCCCGCTCGGCGGATCAGGAAGTCGCCCATCCGCTGCTGACGCCCCGCCCCATCAAGAAGGCCGAGCTGGTGCTGCTCACCTCGGACCGCGGCCTCGCTGGCGGCTTCAACTCCAACGTGATTCGCCGCGCCAGCCGCTTCCTCTATGAGAACAGCGCCCTGGAGCGCATCCAGTTCTCCACGGTGGGCCGCAAGGGCCACGACTTCTTCCGCAACCGGCGCCAGAACATCCGCAAGGACTTCGGCTACCTCTACCAGCAGCTCAACTACCTCTCCGCCAAGGCCGTGGCCGAGGAGCTCACCGCCGGCTTCCTCAATGGCGAGGTGGATGCCGTCTACGTCATCTACAACGAGTTCGTCTCCGCCATCAGCCAGAAGGTCGTCGTCTCGCAGATCCTCCCGCTGCAGACCTTCGGCGCCGAGCCCGCTCCGGGCGCCGCCAAGGCTCCGGCGGGCACCGCCCTGGTGGACTTCAAGTACGAGCCGGATCGGCAGGCGGTGCTGGACCGGCTGGTGCCGCAGGCCGTCTCCATCAAGCTCTACCGCGCCCTGCTGGAGAGCGTGGCCAGCGAGCACAGCGCCCGCATGGCGGCCATGGAGAACGCCACCAGCAACGCCACGGACATGATCGCCGCCCTGTCGCTGCACTACAACCGCACGCGCCAGGCCGTCATCACCAAGGAGCTCATGGAGATCGTCTCCGGCGCCGAGGCCCTCAAGTAGCCCAGCGCTCTCCAGACGTACTTCGCCGTACAGCCCCCGGGGCCTGCTCTTCCGAACCAGGAAGGCAGGCCCCTCGGCGTTCAGGGGTGGTTCTGAAGCCCCACTTCTGACCCTGTGCGCCACGAGGCTTGACCCGGATGGGCCCCCCCGGTAAAGGGGGCCCGCCCTCCCACCCTCGGGCCGATTTAGACGTGAGGCGGCTTTCAGCCGGCCTCCCAAGAGGCAGAAGAACTCATGAGCGCTCAAGCTGCGACGGTAGGCAAGATCACCCAGGTTCTGGGACCCGTGGTCGACGTGGAGTTCCCGCCCGGCGGACTCCCTGAGGTGTACACCGCCCTCAAGCTGACCAACCCCACCATCAGCTCCCAGGCGGAGAACCTCACCATCGAGGTGGCGCAGCACCTGGGCGAGAACATGGTGCGCTGCATCTCCATGGACTCCACCGAAGGCCTCGCGCGCGGCACCCCCGTGAAGAACACGGGCGCCCCCATCCAGGTGCCGGTGGGCAAGGCCACCCTGGGCCGCATCCTCAACGTCACTGGCGAGCCGGTGGACGAGATTGGCCCGGTGAAGTCCGACCAGTCGTGGCCCATCCACCGCCCGGCCCCCGCCTTCGTGGACCAGGACGTGCGCGTCCAGGCCTTCGAGACGGGCATCAAGGTGATTGACTTGCTGGCCCCCTACACCCGTGGTGGGAAGATCGGCCTGTTCGGCGGCGCCGGCGTGGGCAAGACGGTGCTCCTGCAGGAGCTCATCCGCAACGTGGCGAAGGAGCGCGGCGGCTTCTCCGTGTTCGCCGGCGTGGGCGAGCGCACCCGCGAGGGCAACGACCTGTACCACGAGATGCAGGAGTCCAAGGTCATCAACATGGACAAGCTCGAGGACAGCCAGTGCGTCCTCGTGTACGGCCAGATGAACGAGCCGCCCGGCGCCCGCGCCCGCGTGGCCCTCACGGCGTTGACCATCGCCGAGTACTTCCGCGACGTGGAGGGCCGTGACGTGCTCCTCTTCGTGGACAACATCTTCCGGTTCACCCAGGCCGGTTCCGAGGTGTCCGCGCTCCTGGGCCGCATCCCCAGCGCGGTGGGTTACCAGCCCACGCTGTCCACGGAGATGGGCGCCCTTCAGGAGCGCATCACCTCCACCACCAAGGGCTCCATCACCTCGGTGCAGGCCATCTACGTGCCCGCCGACGACTTGACGGACCCGGCGCCCGCCACCACGTTCGCGCACTTGGATGCGACGACGGTGCTCAACCGCGCCATCTCCGAGCTGGGCATCTACCCCGCGGTGGATCCGCTCGACTCCACCAGCCGCATCCTCGACCCGAACGTGGTGGGCAAGGAGCACTACGCGGTGGCCCGCAAGGTCCAGGGCATCCTCCAGCGGTACAAGGAGCTGCAGGACATCATCGCCATCCTCGGCATGGACGAGCTCTCCGAGGAGGACAAGCTCTCGGTGGCGCGCGCCCGCAAGATTCAGAAATTCCTGTCCCAGCCGTTCTTCGTGGCCGAGGTGTTCACCGGCAAGCCGGGCCGCTACGTGAAGCTGCAGGACACCATCCAGGGCTTCAAGGAAGTGGCCGAGGGCAAGCACGACGACATCCCCGAGGCGGCCTTCTACATGGCGGGCGGCATCGACGAGGTGCTCGAGAACGCCCGGAAGCTGGCGGCGGCGTAACCCCTTCCCGCTGTCCCGTAGGTGCACCCTATGCGCCGCACGCTTCTCGCCCTGGCCTTGCTGGTGGCGCTCCCGGGTCTCGCCCAGGAGCGCAAGAGCAGGGTGCACGTGAGCGCCAATGGCCAGTTCAGCGTGCGGCTCGTGCAGGAGAAGCCGGGCCAGTGCCGGGTGGAGATGCTCAAGGAGAGCGGACCCGCCTGGCAGTTCAACGGCTGCGTCGGCACGGTGGACGACTTCTACTTCGCCTCCAATGATGGCGAGCGCTTCTGGCTGCTGCGCCCGCTGGTGGAGAAGGGCACGAAGTCCACGGTGGAGAAGCGGGGCAAGAAGAAGGTGACGGTGCCCGGCTGGGCCAACGCCGTCGTCGCGGAGCTGTACGACCGCAACGGGCAGAAGCTGCAGGAGAGACGCCTGCAAGACTTCCTGTTCGGCTCGAAGGAGCTGGGCGAAGTGCGGCAGATGAAGGCCCACTTCAAGTGGCTGGAGGGCACGCTGGGCATCCCCGGCAAGGGCCCCCGCCTCACGGACGAAGCCAAGGTGGAGTTCGAGGCGGTGGGTGCGAAGACCTACCAGCTGACATTCTGAACTGACGCAGCGGAAGCAGCAGCAGGACGCGAGGAGCACATGGCCAAGCTGAGCGTGGAGATTGTCACCCCGGAGAAGCGCATCCTCTCGGTGCAGGCGGACGAGGCCATCGTTCCCGGCGGCCAGGGTCTGTTCGGCGTGCGCCCAGGCCACACCCCCTTCCTGTCGCTGATGGAGCCCGGCGTGCTCACGCTGATCGATGGCGGCCGCCGCGAGTCCTTCTTCGTGGCCGGTGGCTTCGTCGAGGTGAGCAACGACAAGGTGCTGGTGCTGGCCGATGGCGCCGAGCCCGTGTCGGGCATCGACGTGGAGGCTGCGCGCCGCCGCATGGGCGAGGCCCAGCAGCGCCTGAAGGACCTGAAGCCCGAGGACGCCCGCTATGAGGTGGAGCAGGCCTCGGTGCGCCGCGAGGCCGCGCGGATGAACGCCGCCACCATGCGCGCCCCGTAGTCCCCGTCCTCTCACCCCGCCTTCTCCCTCCCGCAACCCCCTCTTCTGACCCTGAACTTTCGGGTATTTGCGGGCGCGCTCTAAAAGATGCATTTTATATGCATCTTTTCGGTCCAGAAGGGCCAGGAGGCGCACATGGAGCGAGCGTTTGAGCAGCGCGGTGGAGTGCAGGCGGTGCAGCCGGTGGGTGGGGAGCAGAAGGGGAGCCTCTTCGAGCAGATCGGCGGGCCGAAGGCGATGGAGGCGGCGGTGGAGCTCTTCTACCGGCGCGTGCTGATGGACGAGCGCATCAGCCCCTTCTTCGAGGGAGTGGATATGGAGCGCCAGGCGGCCAAGCAGCAGGCGTTCCTCACCATGGTGTGTGGCGGGCCCCACAACTACACGGGCATGGACATGCGCAAGGGCCACGCGCATCTGGTGAAGCGCGGGCTGAATGACGCGCACTTCGACGCGGTGGCGGAGCACCTGGGCGGCACGCTGGAGGAACTGGGTGTGGCCCGGCTGCTCATCGAGCAAGTGCTGAAGGCGGCCGAGAGCATGCGGGCGGATGTGCTGAACCGGTAACGGGAGGAGCGGCCATGTCCCGGATCCGATACGCGGCGCAGTGGTACCCGCTGGAGCCTCAAGAGTCCGTCCTGGAGGGGCTGTTGCGCCAGGGCGTCTCCGTGCCTCATGCGTGCAAGGCGGGAGTGTGCCAGTCCTGCCTCGTGCGCGCGGTGAGCGGCGCGGTGCCAGCGCAGGCCCAGGTGGGGCTCAAGGAGACGCTCAAGGCGCGCAACTACTTCCTCGCGTGCTCCTGCCGGCCCGAGCCGGGCTCGGAGTTGGAGCTCTCCGGGGGCGCCGAGGAACTGCAGGTGCCCGCGCGGCTCGAGTCGCTGGAGCTCCTGAGCGAGGAGGTGCTGCGCGTTCGCCTCCGTCCGGAGGCTCCGTTCGACTACCGAGCCGGGCAGTACCTCACGCTGCTGCGCGGGGATGGCCTGGCGCGCAGCTACTCGCTGGCGAGCCTGCCGGGGGAAGAGGCGCTGGAGCTGCACGTGCGCCTGTTGCCGGGCGGGGCGATGAGTGGCTGGCTCGGCACACAGGCCCGGCCAGGGGACACGGTGCGCATTCAAGGCCCCGTGGGCGAGTGCTTCTATGTCCCGGGCCAGCCCGAGCAGCCGCTGCTGCTCGCGGGCACGGGCACGGGGCTCGCGCCGCTGTACGGCGTGGTGCGGGACGCGCTCGCCGAAGGCCACACCGGTCCCATCTGGCTCTTCCACGGCGCCCGGGAGCGGAGCGGGCTCTACCTTATCGAGGCGCTGCGCGAGCTGGCCGCGCGCCACCCGAACCTGCACTACCGCCCCAGCGTCCTCGAAGGCCGTCTGGGCGAGGGAATCGCCGTGGGAGAGCTGGACACCCTCATCCGCGCCGAGTGCCCCAAGCCCGCGGGGTGGCGCGCATTCCTCTGCGGGAACCCGGAGCGGGTGATATCCCTTCGGAAGAAGCTCTTCCTGGCGGGACTCTCCCTGAAGGCCATTCACGCGGATGCCTTCCTGCCGAGTGCCCGCCCTCCCGAGGGCTTGGGGGCGACGGCTCGTGCATCTGACGCTTCACGCTGACTACTCGCTGCGCGTCCTGCTGTACCTGGCCGCACGCCCGGATCGCCTCGTCTCCACCCAAGAGGTGAGCGAGGCGTACGGCATCTCCAAGAACCACCTGGTGCGGGTGATGCAAGCGCTGGGGAAGCACGGCTTCGTGGAGGTGCGCCCCGGGCGCTCGGGGGGCGTGATGCTGGCGCGGGCGCCCTCGGAGATTTCCCTGGGCAAGGTGTTCCGGGCCACCGAGCCGGACTTCCACCTGGCCGAGTGCTTCGACCGGGAGCACAACACATGCCCCATCTCGCCCGCGTGCGGCCTCAAGGGCGTGCTCTTCGAGGCCCGCGAGGCGTTCCTCGGGGTGCTGGACAAGTACACGCTGGCGGATCTCACGAAGCGCTCGCGCCCGGATCTGCTCACCCTCTTCTTCCCCACCCCCTCGGCGCGCGAAGGGTGAACTCACTCAACATGGACTCGCCTTTGCTGGAACTCTTCCACCGCATTGCGGATCCGCCCTCCGCCGCGGCCCGGCGCTATGTCGTGGACCATGCACTCGAGGACCGGGTGCGCTTCCGCAACCTCACCTACCCGGAGGTGGAGGCGGACTTCCACCGCCTGGGGGGAACGACGACGCCCGCCCTGTGGGATGGGACCCACCTGCACCAGGGGGCGGAGGCCGTGGTCGCGCGCTTGCAAGCGGTGGTGAACCTGGGCCGGGACTAGGCCCGCAGATTTCTCCTCTGGTGCTGGCGGGACGCTCGGTTAATCTGCGCCCCTCCGATGCCGCTGACTCCCGCTGAGCGCCAGGACAGGTTCCATGCGGCATTCCTGGGCCTTGCCATCGGGGATGCCCTCGGCTTCCCGCTCCGGGGCATCCCTCCGGCCAGCCTCACGCGGCTCACCCACCTGGCGGATGACTTCGCCCCGCGCCCGCGCGGCAAGTTCGCCAAGGGACAGTTCTCGGACGACACCCAGCTGATGATGGCCGCCAGCGAGAGCATCATCCGCGAGGGCAAGGTGGACGGGCGCAGCGCCGCCGCCCACTTCGCCTGGCTCTGGCAGGAGGGCGTCATCCTCCAGCCGCCCCGCGGACTCGCTGAGTCGCTCCAGCGGCTGGCCGGAGGCGCACCGTGGATGAGTGCGGGCGCGCCGCTCGGGGTGAAGTGCCCCTCGGTGCTCAGCCGCGCCATGGTGGTGGGCCTCTTCGAGAAGGCGGGCCACAAGCGCCTGCCCCATGACGCGGGCGTGCTCACCATCGTCACGCACAAGGACCCCACGTGCTCGGCGGCGGCGGCGGCCTTCGCCCAGGCCGTGGCGCTGGGCATGGAGGAGGAGGCGCTCACGGCGGCGGCCTTCTGCGAGAAGCTGGCGCTGGCGGCGGCCGTGCACGACACGGACCTGGCGGAGGAGCTGCGGCACCTGCCTCGGCTGCTCACGTGGGACACAGCGCGGGCGCTGACGGCGCTGCGGAAGATCGGCGTGCCCCGCTCCGAGCTGCAGGGCGTGGATGGGCTGCCCGCGCACGTGGTGCCGGTGCTGCTCACGTCGCTGTACGCGGCGCTGAAGGTGCCGCACGACTTCCGTGAGGCCGTGGCGCTGGTGCTCCGCTGTGGCGGCGAGGTGGACGTGGCGGCGGCGGTGACGGGCGCGCTGCTGGGCGCACACCTGGGCACGCGAGCCCTGCCCGCGCGGCTGCGCAAGCAGGTGCTCTACTTGGACAACCTGGTGGACACGGCGGACCGCCTCTTCCAGGCGCGGCAGGTGCGCGAGACGCTGGCCACGGCGCTCGCGCTGCACCGCAAGCGCTGAGCCCGCGCGGCCTCTGCCTCAAGGAGGGGGAAGCGTGGTCTTCACGGGCGTGAGGCGCGAGGTGGGCGAGTTGTCCCCGAGCTGCCCGTACTGGCTGGAGCCCCAGGACCAGACGGTGTTGTCGCCGCGCAGGGCCAGGATGTGGTTGGCGCCTCCCGAGAGGGACGTGAAGTTGGAGAGGCCCGTCAGTTGTACGGGAGCAAGGCGGTTGGTGAGTGTCCCATCCCCGAGCTGCCCGGAGCTGTTATCCCCCCAGACCCAGATGGTGCCTTCACTGCCAATGGCCAGGGAACTGTACCGGCCGGTGGCGATGGCGACGATGCCGGTCAGCCCCGTCACTGGGATGGGGGAGAGGCGGTTGACGGTCGACCCGTTCCCGAGCTGGCCGTAGGCGTTGTAGCCCCAGGCCGAGACCGTGCCGCTCCCGTGGCGCGCCAGGCAGTGGTAGGTCCCGCAGGAGATGGCGGTGACATTGGTCAACCCGGACACCTGCACCGGCGAGCTGCTGTTCGCGGTGGTGGTGTTTCCGAGCTGGCCGTAGATGTTGTAGCCCCAGGCCCAGACGGTGCCATCACTCCTCCGCGCCACGGAGTGCGCGCTGCCCGCCGCGATGGCGGTGATGCCCGTCAGTCCGGACACCTGCACGGCCGCGGTGCGGTTCGCGGTGGTGGTGTCTCCGAGCTGGCCGTAGACGTTGTAGCCCCAGGCCCAGACGGTCTTGTCACTGTCTCGCAAAGCCAGCGAGTGGTTGTCGCCGCAGGCGATGGCCGTCATGGCTCCGATCAGCCCCGTCACCGCGACGGGCGTGGTGCTATCGGCGGTCGTGCCGTTGCCGAGCTGGCCCAAGGCGTTCCGTCCCCAGGCGCGCACGTCGCCCGTATTGCGCATCGCCAGGGAGTGGTACGCCCCTCCGGCCACGGCCAGCACGCTGGACAGGCTGTTCACCCGGGTGGGCACGGTGCTCTGGGCCGTCGTCCCGTTTCCGAGCTGCCCGTACCGGTTGTAGCCCCAGCTCCAGACGCCGCCGCCGTTGTCCGTGGCCAGCGAGTGGTAGCCCCCCGCGCTGACGGTGGTGATGGTGGTGCCGGGCGGCACGGCGGACTGCACGGCGGAGACGCGCAGGCTGGAGACGCCGTCTCCCAACTGGCCCACCGTCGTCACTCCCCAAGATGACAGCGTTCCATCCTTGTGGAGCGCCAGGGAGAAGCTGCCGCCCGCGGCGATGGCTGCCACGGGGGACAGTCCATTGACAGGGGCGGGCTGGCTGCGCTGGGTGGTCGTCCCATCTCCGAGCTGGCCGGAGTAGTTGCCTCCCCACGACAAGACCGTGCCATCGTCGCGCAGGGCCAGCGCGAAGTCGCTTCCCGCCGAGAGCGCGGTGACGCTGCCCAGGGAGGACAGGGAGACGGGCTGGGAGCGCTCAGTGGTCGTCCCATCCCCGAGCTGGCCGGAGTAGTTGGCGCCCCAGGCCCAGACGGTCTTGTCACTGTCGCGCAGGGCCAGCGCGTAATCGGTGCCCGCTACCAACTGGGTCACGCCGGAGAGGCTCGCCACCTGCACCGGCGCGGACTGGCTCACGGTCGTCCCATCTCCAAGCTGGCCATAGTAGTTGGCACCCCAGGCCCAGACGGTGCCGTCGTCCCGCAGGGCCAGCGAGTGGTAGCCACCGGCCTTGACAGCGATGACCCCCGTCAGGTTGTTCACCTTGACCGGAGCACTGCGGAGGGTGGTGGTGCCGTCCCCGAGCTGGCCGTAATCGTTGAAGCCCCAGGCCCAGACGGTGCCGTCGCTGGCCAGGGCCAGAGAGTGGGTCGCGCCTGCGTCCACTGCCTTCACGTCCGTCAGGTTGGGCACCATCGTCGGGGTCGCGACGAAGTCGGAGGTGGCCCCCACGCCAAGGATACCGCTGAAGTTGTAGCCCCAGGCCCAGACGGTGCCATCGGCACGCAGGGCCAGCGAGAAGAGGTCGCCCGCTGACACGGCCGTGAGCGCGTTCAGCCCGGGGACCTTCGTCGGGGTGGCGGAGAGGGCGATGGGCGAGCCCAGCCCCAGCCGGCCAGAGTCGTTGGATCCCCAGGCCAGGAGCGTGCCATCGGCGCGCAGGGCCAGCGAGTGGCTGTCGCCTGCGGACACGGTGGGGGTGGGGCAGGGGTTGATGGAGAGGGTGAAGTCCTTCTGGGCCGTGAAGCCGCCGTCATCCGTCACGGTCACGGAGAGGGTCACGGAGTTGCCGGAAGGCAGACAGGGGGGAGAGGTCCAGGTGATCTGGCTCGCCGTGTTCGTATGGGCCGGCTCCCCGAGCGTGCCCGCGCTGGCCGTCCACGTGAAGTGGAGCTGCTGGGTCTCCGCATCCTGCGCCGTGACGCTCAAGGTCACCGTTTGCGGCCCGAGGACGCGGGCGGCGGACTGCTCGCTCCCGGTGAAGGTGGGAGGCGTCTTGTCCGGGTTGCAGTTGGCGGGGTTGCGCTCGCAGTAGGCCTTGCCCTCCGCATCGAAGTCCGCGCACCCGAGGACACTGGCGAGCAGGAGCCCTGCCGCGAACCGCACGGCTTGAATGCTCCTACGCTGATTCACGGCGCTCATGGCCACCTCCCGAACACGAATGCGGATGTCCCGTCCGTCCCCAGCCCCACCGCCACGGGCGCTTCTGGCGAGCCCAGCAGGAAGCCTCCCGCCGCGGCGAGCAGCCCCGCGGTGCCTGCGACCGCGAGCCCCACGCCCACCGTCTGCAAGGTGCGGCCCTTCGACACCGTCTTGTCCACGGCCTCCTGGCTGTCGAGGGCCGCGTCATTGTCGCGCAGGCGCCCCAGCTCGCTCCGAGAGAGCGCGTAGGTGATTCCACCCGCCACGAACAGGGTGCCCCCAGCGATGGCGGTGACGGGCGCGGCGCTGCGCAGACCCTTCAGCACGGGGCTCTGGGTGGCCACGGCTGCAGGGGGCGCGGCCACGGGTTGCGGTGGCGGCGGCTCGGCCTTGGGCGGCTCCTTGGGAGCCAAGGCGGCCAGCTCGCGCTTCACCTGTTCGCGGACGGACTCGAAGAAGGTGTTCACCTTCGGAGAGACCTTCACGGGCAGCTTCGCGTCCGGCTGCACGAGGAGCGCCGACTTGAACGCGGCGGTGCTGGACTCCTGCTTGCCGGACTCGGCGAGGATGATGCCCTCGTAGAGGGACAGCTCCACCTCTTGATCCGAGCTGTGCGGCTGCTTGCGCGCGAGCTCGATCTGCGTGAGGGCGCGCTCGTACTCCAGGGCTTCGTAGAGCCGGGCTGCCGCGGTGAGGTGACGCTCGAACTTGCTTCGTGCTCCTTGTGCATCGGCGGGACGCGGCAGCACTCCAACGGCCAGCAGTCCCGCAACCAGCCATACGGGCAGAAGACGCCTGGGGTCGCTCATGGATCCAAGGATAGAGCGGAAGTGTGCTAGGGTTCACTCTTAGATGAAGTCCTTCGGACTGGTAGCCCTGTTGAGTCTCACCGTGTCGCCTGCTTCCGGTGCTTCGGAGCGGGGCTCGTACAAGGTGATCCACCAGCTGGACACACGCGAGGCGCTGCAGGACTCACTGGAGTCGTTCTTCGACACCCGGCTGTGCACCCCCATCAAGCAGGGCCGCTTCTCTTTCTCGGAGGAGGTGGCCGCGCCCGGCGTGCAGCTCCCCACCGAGACGTTCGTGTGGATCTCCGGGTGCAGCGTGCGTGCGCTCGCCTTCGAGCCCACCGCTCAGAGCGCCACCATCCGTCTCCTCTTCGAGCTGGATGGGGTGAACCGGGAGGGTGCGCGCCAGTCCATCCGAGGCGAGGCGGCCGCCACCCTGAGCCGTCCCCGCGCGGATGCCTGGAGGCTGGAGAAGGTCGAGCCCGCCTGGAGGACCGAGTCCATCCGGCCCGAGCCTCGCTTCGTCGAGCGCGCGGAGAGCGCGGGGCTGGTGGTCCCGGCCGAGGCCGACGGTGAGGCCGCGGGCATGCAGGCGGCGATGAACAGCGGCGCCCTCGCGGTGCGCGACTTCAATGGAGATGGCATCCAGGAGGTCCTGTTCGCGGACCCTCGCGCCCTCTACCTGTTCCGTGGCAAGGAGCCGCTCCACTACGAGCGCACGCGCTTGAGCGTGGCGCCGCCCAAGGGCGCCTGGTTCTCCTCGCTGGCCGCGGGGGACTTCGACGCGGATGGCGACCCGGACGTCATCGCCACCACCCAGACGGCGTGGAACGCGGACTCGGTGCCCGTGGTGCTCCGCAACGACGCGGGGACCTTCACCGCGATTCCCACGAAGCTCCCGCCTGCCAACTCGCACGCCTCGCTCGTCACGGACTTCGATGGGGACGGCAAGCTCGACCTGGTGCTCCTGCACTACCCGATGAAGTTCGGCCCGGACAACTTCCTCGATGCGCGGGATGGGCGTCCGGCTCGCTTCTTCCGGGGCATGGGAGACTTCACCTTCCAAGAAGTGTCGCCGCCCAAGGCCGAGCTGCACCGGCGCTGGGGACTCGCGGCCGTCGCGGGGGATCTGCTTGGAGAGGGCCGGCCGCAGATCTACGTGGCCAACGACTTTGGCGACAACGACCTGTGGCGCTTCGAGGAGGGTGGAACACCTCGGGACGTGACGGACGCGCACGGTCTGAGGGACCCCGGCAACGGTATGAGCGCCGACGTGGGCGACGTGAACGGCGATGGCCGGTTGGACCTCTATGTCGCCAACATGTTCTCCAAGGCGGGCACCCGCGTGCTGGCCGCCACCCAGGTGGACCCCAAGCTGAAGGCCCGGCTGGACAAGTTCGCCGCCGGCAACACGCTCTACCTGGCGCGTGCGGACGGCGGCTTCGACGAGGTGGCCCGCGCCCGAGGCGTCAACCGGGGCTTGTGGGCCTTTGGCGCCATCTTCCTCGACGCGGACGACGATGGGAGGTTGGACCTCGCCGTCGCGAATGGCTTCTACAGCGCGCCCAATCGAAAAGACCTTTGAAGTGTCTACTGGCGCCAGGTCCTGGCGCTCGCACTCGAAAAGAAGTCCATCGGCCGCAATAACCCGGCGGTCGCGACGGCTCCGTACGCGTCGGTGCAGTCCGTGGGGCCCTCGCCACTGAAGAAGGTGGGGCAGACGGGCTTCGAGCAGTCCTTCTCCGGCTGGGAGCCCAAGAAGCTCTGGCTGCAGCGGGAGGATGGCACCTTCGAGGAGTGCGCCTTCTCGGACGGCTTCGAGTCCCGCGCGGATGGCCGGGCCCTGGTGGCGCAGGACCTCGATGGGGATGGGCACCAGGAGCTGCTCATGCTCAACCGCGCCAAGCCGCGCTTGCAGCTCTTCGTGAATGAGGGCGTCCCCGGTAACTCCATGGAGCTGCGGCTGCGCGCCACGAAGGGAGACCCCGAGGCGAGCACGGCCACGGTGAAGGTGAAGACGGCCGCGGGCCTCCGGGCGTTCCCCGTGCTGCTGACGCGCGGGTATGTGAGCTCGGTGGACCCCACCATCCACGTGGGGCTCGGGACGGAGACGCAGGCCGAAGTCGAGGTGACGTGGCGGCCGGGCGTGACCGAGTCCTTCGGGGCGCTTCAGGCAGGCCGCCGGTGGGCACTCACGGAGGGCGGAGCCAAGGACTCCACCGCGTTCGCGGCCCGCCCGCCTCGCGCGCCCGTGCCCAAGCTGCCCCTGAGCCTGGAGCAGGCGGGCGGCACGAAGGATGGCCGGCCCACTGCGGTGCAGCTGTTCGCCTCGTGGTGCAAGCCCTGCCTCAAGGAGGTGCCCGTCCTGAGCAAGCTGGCGCAAGAAGGCCGGTGGCAGGTGCGCGGCTTGGCGGCCCACCCGCCTGAGCAGGCCCAGGCCGAGGCCACGAAGATGGGCATCGGCTACCCGGTGGCGGCGCTGATGCCCGAGGTGGCGGATCCGCTCTCTCCTGGCGGCCAGCTTGCCCTCCCCACGGTGCTGCTCTACGACGCCTCGGGCCGGCTGGCGCGGGTGGTTCGAGGCGGAGAGTCCCTCGAGGCTGCCCTGGCGGAGGTGGCTCCTCCCGTCTCGGCCACGCCGCCTCCGCCCTGACGCGCTGCTTCCTGGACGAAAGCCGGGGGATTTCCCCTGCTAGCCGGAGGGCAGGCAGGCGGACAGGGGTTCGCATCCACGGAGGAACTTCACCGCAGGAAGACCCCTGCCCACCTTCAGCCAGAGCAGGGGCAGCGGGTGCGTGCGAGGCGCACGCCCGGGCCTCTGGAGTCCGGAGGCGGAGACGTGGAACTCGAATCGGAGCGGCTGGAGCGAAGCCAACTGGAGACCCTGAGTACCGCCGAGCTGGTCCGGCATGCCCTCGCCGAGACGAAGCTGCTCGTCAAAGCGGAGCTGCTGCACGCCAAGAAGGAGCTGCGCGACGAGGTGAAGGCCGCGCGCACCAGCGGCATCTTGCTGGGCGTGGGCTTCACGCTGGCCCTGTGTGGCCTGGCGGCCCTCTTCGTGGCCATCGGTCTGGCGCTGCCGCTGAGCTCGTGGCTCGGGGTGCTGCTGGTGGGGGTGGCCGTCCTGCTCATCGCGGGCGGGCTGGGCTGGTTCGGGGTGAAGCGGCTGCCCAAGAAGCCGCTGCCTCACACCCAGGAGCGTCTCAAGGCGGACTTCGACCTGGCACGGGAGAGTCTGCAATGAACGCCGGGGACAAGACGCACATCACCAAGGGCCTGAGCGACCGCGAGCAGGTCGAGCGCACGGCGGATCGCATCCGCGACGAGCTGCTGCTGACGCTGGAGGAACTGGAGCGGCGCCGGGAGCGGGTGCTGGACGTGCGCTACCAGGCCACGCGGCACCAGGACCTGCTTGTCGGCGTGGCCATCACCGCGGCGGTGCTGACGGGCATCGGCGTGGGCGTGGCCATCTGGCGTGCGCGCCACCGCGAGCAGATCCTCGCGCGGCACCGGCTGAAGGCCCTGGAGCGGGCGTGGCAGCACCCGGACCGCGTGGCCTCCTCCGCCGAGGAGCGGCCGCTGCCGGTGGAACTGGGCCGCAAGCTCATCCTCATCTTCGCCACCGCGCTGGCCACGAACATCGCGAAGAACTCGGTCCAGTCGCTCGTGCCCAGAAACCGCACCGAGCCTCAGAAGGCTCAGTAGTTGTTTTAATTGCTTAAAGATCGCGCATAAAGCAGACTCATCCACGTGACGGATCTGCTCTATGCGCGGGCCCAGATGGGGCTGTCGCTGGCGTTCCACATCGTCTTCGCCGCCGCGGGGGTGGCGCTGCCGGTGCTGATGGTGATCAGCGACTGGAAGGCGCGGCGCACGGGCGACGCGGACTACCGGCTTTTGAGCCAGAAGTTGGCCAAGGGCACGGCCATCCTGTTCGCGGTCGGGGCGGTGAGCGGCACGGTGCTCTCGTTCGAGCTGGGCCTGCTCTGGCCCGAGTTCATGGGGCAATACGGTGAAGTGATTGGGCTGCCCTTCGCATTGGAGGGCGTGGCCTTCTTCACCGAGGCCATCTTTCTGGGCATCTACCTGTATGGACGGGAGCGGGTATCTCCGGGGCTCCACCTGTTCTCGGGAGTGATGGTGGCGCTGAGCGGCGCGGCGAGCGCCTTCTTCGTCACGCTGGTCAACGTCTTCATGAACGACCCTTCCGGCTTCACGCCCACAGCGGTGGGGCCGATGAACATCGAGCCGCTGGCGGCGATGTTCAGCTCGGGGTGGAAGTACCAGACGGTCCACGTGCTCATCTCGTGCTACCAAGCGAGCGCCTTCGCGATGGCGGGCATCCACGCCTTCGTGCTGCTCAAGCACCCGGGCTCGGGGTTCCACCGCAAGGCGCTGTCGGTGGCGCTGCCGGTGGCATGCCTCACCGCGCTCCTGCAGCCGCTGGTGGGAGACTTCCTGGCGAAGCACACCGCGAAGGAGCAGCCGGTGAAGCTGGCTGCGATGGAAGGACACTTCGACACGGAGCGGGGTGCACCGCTGCGGCTGGGCGGGCTGCCGGATGTGGAGACGGCCACCACGCCGTACGCGTTGGATATCCCCAAGGGGCTGTCCATCCTGGCGTTCGGAGATCCGGACGCCGAGGTGAGGGGCTTGAAGGAGTTCCCCCGAGAGGACTGGCCTCCGGTGGCGAAGGTGCACGTGTCCTTCCAGGTGATGGTGGGGGCGGGCAGCGCGATGGCCCTGTTGTCCGTGGTGACGCTGCTGCTGCGCTGGCGCAAGCGCGAGTGGCCTGCGAGCCGGTGGATGATGCGGGCATGGCTGTGGGCGTCGCCGCTGGGGCTGCTGGCGCTGGAGGCGGGCTGGCTCGTCACCGAGTGGGGACGGCAGCCATGGATCCTCCACGGGGTGATGCGCACGGCCGAGGCGGTGACGCCGGTGCCACACCTGGCCGCGCCGTTCTGGACCTTCACGCTCGTGTACCTCTTCCTGGGCGTGGTGGTGACGTTCCTGCTCGCGCGCCAGGTGGCTGGGACGCTGCCGGGCCGGGAGGCGGATGATGCCCACTGAGCTCATCCTCGCGGGGGCGGTGGCGGGGACATTCGTCCTTTACTCGCTCTTCGGCGGAGCGGACTTCGGCGGCGGGGTGTGGGACCTGCTCGCCGCAGGGCCTCGCAAGGCGGAGCAGCGCGAGCTCATCGCCAAGGCGCTGGGCCCGGTGTGGGAGGTGAACCATGTCTGGCTCATCGTAGGGCTCGTGCTGCTGTTCGGCGGTTTCCCTCGGGCCTTCGCGGCGCTCACCGTGGCGCTGCATGTCCCGTTGACGCTGCTGCTGCTCGGCATTGTCTTCCGGGGCACCGCGTTCACCTTCCGCACCTACGACGCGCGAGGAGACCGGGTGCAGAAGCGCTGGGGACTGGTGTTCAGCATTGCCAGTGTCATCTCTCCGCTGCTGCTCGGCATGTGCGTGGGAGCGGTGGTGAGCGGGCAGATCCGCGTGGAGGGCCGGGCGGTGGTGAGCGGCTTCTTCGCTTCGTGGCTGACGCCGTTCGCCGTGGCGGTGGGCGTGCTGGCGCTGTGCCTCTTTGCCTTTCTCGCGGCCGTGTACCTGACGGCGGAGGCCACCACGGATCCGCTGCGCGAGGACTTCCGGCGCCGGGCGCTGGCCTCGGGGGTGGCGGTCTTTCTCGCGGCGCTGGGCGTGCTGCTGTTCGCGAGGGACGGAGCCTCCCGTGTCTGGGAGGGCCTGCTGCACGCGCCCTCCGCGCTGGCGTTGCACGGAGTCACAGCGGTGACGGCGGTGACCACGTTCGCGCTGCTGTGGCGCAGGCGCTTCCGGCTGGCCCGTGTGACGGCGGCGGCGCAGGCGGGGTTCATCGTGCTGGGGTGGGCCGTGTCACAGTACCCGTACCTCGTGGTGCCGGACCTCACCGTCCAGTCCGCAGCGGCCAGTCCCGGAGTGTTGCGCGTGCTGATGGTGGCGCTGGCCGTGGGCCTGGTGACCGTGGTGCCCTCGCTCGTGCTGCTGCTGCGCGTCTTCCAGGCGCCGCCCCGGCACTGACTCGACAGTCCCGCCAATCGTGGGATTGAATCGCGGCCTCCTAAGGAGGGCCGCGGTGGCATCGATTGCTGCAGGGACGGTGTTCCAGGAGCGCTACGAGATTCTCTCCCCGCTGGGCGAGGGCGGCTTCGGTCAGGTCTACCGGGCCCGGCACCGCTCCACGAATCAAGATGTGGCCATCAAGCTGCTGAAGACCGCGCACTTGGAGGACGAGCACCATGTGGCCCGCTTCCGTCGCGAGATGCAGCTATGCGCCCGGCTCTACCACCCGCACATCGTCCGGCTCATCGACTCGGGAGTGACGGCGGACAACCAGCTCTACTCCGTCTTCGAGTACGTGCCGGGCCGCTCGCTGGCGGAGGTGGTGGCCCAGGGGCCGATAGCAGCCGAGGAGGCCACGCACCTGATGCTGCAGGTGCTGGACGCGTTGGGGGCCGCACACAAGCTGGGCATTATCCACCGGGACCTCAAGCCGCAGAACATCATGGTGGCGATGACGGGAGTGCGGCGCAACGCGCTGGTGCTCGACTTCGGGCTGGGCACGCTGCCGCAGGAGGCCATGATGGGAGGCGCAGCCCCGCTCACGCGCTCGCGGGAGGTGCTGGGCACGCCCGCCTATGCCGCGCCCGAGCAACTGCGCTCCGAGTTGGTCACCGAGCGCACGGACCTGTATGCCTGGGGGCTCACGTTCCTGGAGTGCCTCACCGGTCAGCGGGCCATGAGCGGCGCCACGCTGCAGGAGGTGCTCTACAAGCAGCTCGGACCGGATCCAATTCCTTTCCCGGACTGGCTGGAGCGGCACCGGCTGGGCCCGCTGCTGCGCAAGGTGACGCAGAAGGATCCGAAGGCGCGTGAGGTGACGGCGCAGGGGCTGATCCAGGAGCTGGAGTCCAGGGCCAGGGAGGGCGGGGGCAGCGGAGCGCCGCAGATGGGGGCCGGTATGGGGGCGGGGCAGGCTCTGGTCGAGACGGTCATCATGAAGGCGGATGGGGAGCACCGCCAGCTGACCGCTGTCTGCATCGGGGTGACGCTGGCGGGGCTGGAGGAGCGCGAGGACGTCGAGGAGGCGGATCAGCTGCACCGAGGCCTGTATGTGGCGCTCGCGGAGATCGCCCGGCGCCTCGAAGCGCACGTGGGAGGGGTGCTGGCGGAGCGGATGGTGGTGTTCATGGGCTACCCCACGGCGCGAGAGGACGATGCGCGGCGCGCGGCGCGGATGGCACTGGAGATGGTGTCGGAACTGGAGCAGCGGGCCCAGGAGCTGGCGGAGAAGCACGGGGCCTCGCTGGAGGTACGCGTGGGCATCCACACCGGGCTGGTGGTCAGTCCCAGTGTCCTGGGCGGCAGCAGCGCCTTGTCGTCCGCCCCGGTGGGGCCTGTGCCCAGCGTGGCCTCGCGACTGGCGGAGCGAGCCAGCCCAGGAGCCATCCTCGTGAGCACCCAGACGGCGAAGCTGCTGAGGGACGCCTTCGAGCTGATGCCCGCTCAGGAGGCCCAAGCCGGCAGCTGGTCGATGCAGTCGTTCGAGCTGGGCCCCGAGCTGCGCACAGCCTCGCACGGCCAGGTGGCACCGCTGTTCGGGCGCCTCTGGGAGACGGAGCTGCTGCGGCAGCGCTGGCGGCAGGTGGTGGCGGGCGTGGGGCAGGCCCTCCTCATCACCGGAGAGCCGGGCATCGGCAAATCGCGGCTGGCGCAGGAGCTGGCGCAACAGGCGCGCGACGTGCCGCACACCTTCCTGGAGTGCCGGTGCTCTCCCGAGTGGCGCCACAGCACCCTGCGCCCGGTGGTGGATCTGCTGGAGCGGCTGCTGGGGCTAGACCGGGGCTCCACGCCGGAGCAAGCCGTGGCGGCGCTCGAAGCGCTGCTGCTGCGCTACGGCTTCGTGCTGGCCGAGTTCCTGCCGCTGTTCGCCGCGCTGCTGTCGCTCAAGGATCCCTCGGGCCGCTATCCGCCGCCGCCCATGTCTCCGCAGCGCCAGAAGGAGGAGACGTTCCAGGCGCTGCTGGGGCTGCTGTTCGAGATGGCCCAGCAACAGCCCGTGCTGCTGCTGGTGGAAGACCTCCACTGGGCCGACCCGACGACCCTGGAGCTGCTGGGGCAGCTGGTGGGGGACGTCTCGGGCGCGCGCCTGTGCGCGCTGCTCACCGCGCGTCCCGAGTTTACGCCGCCCGGGTCCGCGTCCCAGGTGCTCCAGGTGCAGCTGGGGCGGCTGGAGCGGTCTCAGGTGGAGGAGATGGTGAAGCGCCTGACGCAGGGGGTCCTGCTTTCCGCTGAGGTGGTGGAGCGCATCCTGGAGCGCACGGATGGGGTGCCGCTGTTCGTCGAGGAGCTGACCCGGATGGTGGTGGAGTCCCTGTCTCGGCAAGGAGACACGCCGCGCAAGGTGGGGAGCCTGGAGGTTCCGAGCACCCTGCGCGACTTACTGATGGCCCGGCTGGACCGGCTCGGCGTGGCCAAGGCCACGGCACAGCTCGCCTCCGCGCTGGGGCGTGATTTCAGCTACGAGGTGCTCCTGGCGGCCTCCGCGTCGGACGAGGCGATGCTGAAGAAGGACTTGGAGGCTCTGGTGGTGGCGGATCTCGTCCACCGGCGGCGCGGGGCGCGCGGCTCGGGCTACGCCTTCAAGCATGCCCTCATCCGCGACACCGCCTACGAGGCCATGCCCAAGCAGATGCGCCGGCAGATGCATGCGCGCATCGCGGCGGCGCTGGAGCAGCGCTTCCCCGAGCTGGTCCAGCAACGTCCAGACGTGTTGGCTCGCCACCATGCTGGAGCGGAGCAGAAGCGCGAGGCGCTGGGGTATGCCCTCAAGGCAGCGGTGGGGGCCCTCATGCGTTCGGCCCATGCCGAAGCCTTGAGCCACGCCACGGAGGCGCTGGAGTGGCTCGGTGCTATCTCCGACGAGCGCGAGCGCGCGAAGGTGGAACTCGAGTTCAACGAAGTCATCACCCCCGCGCTCATGGCGACTCGGGGCTGGACCGACGCTGCGGTCAAAGCACACGTGGAGCGCAGCCAGGCGTTGATCGATCTGCTGGGCGACAGCCCGCGCGTTGTCCCAACGCTGTGGGCGCTGGCCAGTTACCATCACCTGCGTGCCCAACATACTCAGGCGCGCGCGTTGGCGGAGCGGCTGGTTTCCATGGAGGGGCTGACGCAGCACGCCAGCCACCAGGCCGTGACACTCCCGCTCCTGGGAGATTCTCTCTGTGCCCAGGGACTGTTCGTCGAGTCGGGAGAATGCCTCGGCCGGGCCTTGTCACTGCGCGAAGACGCTGTTCCCAGCGCTGCTTCCATGTACGCGCTCGATCCTCGCGTCCAGGCAATGCTGTCCCTAGGGTTCGTGCGGTGGCACCTGGGATTTCCGGATGAGGGCTTGAGGGTGATGGAGTCTGCCCTCGCCAGGGCTCGAGACTTGAATCACATGAGCACACGCGCCGTGGCCAGCATCTACACCCTGGTGCTGTACCACCTGCGGCTGGAGTTCGCCCGGCTCGACACCCTCTCTAGCGAGCTCGTCGAGCTGACCACTCGCCAGCGGCTCGTGTCGCAAGGGGCGTACGCGCAGCTGCTGCGCTGCGTGGCCACGCGGGATCTGCAAGGGATGCAGCGGATCCTCGCCCTGCTGGAGGAACATGGCAGTGCGCTCTACTGGTCCAGTTATGCTTCCATCGTGGCCGAGGTCGAGTCCTCACTCGGCCATCATGAGGCGGCGCTCCAGCGGCTTGAGGAGGCGCTGCGCCGGGCCCAGGCCTCCGGGGAGGGATTCTCGCAGCTGCACGTGCTGTACCGGTATGGCAATGCGCTGCTGGCCCAGAACCCAGACTCCAATGAGGGCGAAGCCAAGCTGCGAGAGGCCATCGCCCTAGCGCGCGAGCGGAGCGCGAGGATGGTGGAGCTGCGCGCCGCCGTACCGCTGTGCAAGCAATTGCTGCGCAAGGGACAACACGCGGAGGCCCGTGAGCTGTTGATGCCTCTTTATGGACAGTTCACGGAAGGCTTCGACACGTTGGATCTCCAGCGAGCTCGGGCCGTGATGGAGGAGTGGGGGTCCTGACGCCGATATAGGTTCTGGGATAAGCAGCACTCCCCACGGTTCGTCCCAGAGGCTCCGCCTGCAATCCATCGCCAACGATAAGGTGTTCCAGGAGCGCTACGAGGTGCTCTCCAAGCTGGGCGAGGGAGGCTTCAGCCAGGTCTTCAAGGCGCGCCAGCGGGCCACCGGTCAGGAGGTGGCCGTCAAAATCCTCCAGCCACTGCATGCGGCGGACGAGGGGCTCATTGCCCGCTTTCAGCGCGAGATGCGGCTGTGCGCCCGGCTCTATCACCCGCACATCGTCCGGCTCATCGACTCCGGGCGGACAGCGACCGGGCGGCTCTACACCGTCTTCGAGTATGTGCCCGGCCGAACGTTAGGAGACGTGCTTGCGACGGAGGGGGCGCTGCCGCCATGGGAGGCCGCGCATCTCATGTTGCAGGTGCTGGACGCGCTGGGGTGCGCGCACAAGCTGGGCATCGTCCACCGGGACCTGAAGCCGCAGAACATCATGCTCACCAGCACGGGCCTGCGGCGCAATGCCATGGTGCTCGACTTCGGACTGGGCACGCTCTCCGACGAGGACCGGCGCGAGGAGCTGTCACGCATCACCCGGACGCGGGACACGCTGGGCACGCCCGCTTACGCCGCGCCCGAGCAACTCCGGGGTGAGCCGGTAACGGCGCGTACGGACCTCTACGCGTGGGGCCTCATCTTCGTGGAGTGTCTCACGGGCAGGCGGGTGGTGGAGGGCTCCCGGCTGCAGGACCTCATCTTCAAGCAGCTGGGCCCGGAGCCCGTCGTCCTGCCCGAGTGGCTCTCCAGTCATCGCCTCGGCCGGCTGCTGCGGCGCGCCACGGAGAAGAACCCCCAGGCACGGGACGTCACCGCGCAGGGCCTGCTGCTGGAGCTGGAGTCGTGCGCGACGCAGGGGTGGCCCTCGGCGGAGACGCCCATGTCCCCGGTCCTGGTGGAGCAGCCCCTGGCCTCCGCCGAGGATGAGCGCCGGCACCTCACGGCTGTCTGCTGCAGCCTGCGGCTGGTGGGCGGGAGCGCGGCCACCGCGAAGGCCGAGGAGCTGGACGCGCTGCTATGGAAGCAGCACGCCGCCTGGGTCGAGCTGGCCCGCAAGCGGGAGGGCTGGCTGGGCAGCGTCTGGGGAGAGCGGGTGCTGCTGTACTTCGGCTATCCCAAGGCGCACGAGGACGACGCCCAGCGCGCGGCCTTCACGGCCCTGGAGCTGATGGCGCAGATGGAGAAGCGCGGTGCGGAGCTGGCACGTGCCCACGGACTGAAGGCCGAGGTCCGCGTCGGCATCCACACCGGTCCCGTCCTCAGTCGCGAGCTGCGAGGGCAGGGCCTCTCGGGGCTGCCCGTGCTGGTGGGCCACACGCCCGGAGTGGCGGAGCGGCTGGAGGCGCTCGCTCAGCCCGGAGAGTTGCTCGTCAGTGAGGCCACCGCCCAGGTGCTGCGCGAGGGCTTTGTCCTCGAACCTTCGGGAGAGCACCGTGTGGGCGTGGGGGCGAACTCCATGCCGGTGTTCCGCCTCCGAGGCCGGCAGCGTGCCTCCACGGCGGGCCTGGAGCGGACACCCGTGAATCCGCTGCTCGGCCGCACCCTGGAACTGGAGCTGCTGGTGCAGCGCTGGAGGCAGGTGCAGGCCGGCACGGGGCAGGGCATCCTGATCCGAGGCGAGCCCGGCATCGGCAAGTCCCGCCTGGCGCAGGAACTCGTGCTGCAAGCGCGCCACACGCCGCACACCTTCCTGGAGTGCCGCTGCACCTCCGAGGGGCGCGACAGCCCCTTGCGGCCCGTGGTGGATCTGCTGGAGCGGTTGCTGGGGCTGAGCCAGGACTCGACCTCGGAGCAGGCCACCGCCGCGATCGAGGCGCTGCTCTCCCAGTACGGCTTCGAGACCGCCGAGTTCCTCCCGCTGTTCGCCGCGCTCCTCGCCGTTCCGGGTGCCTCGGTCCACCATCCGGTGCAGGCCATGTCCGCGCGGCGCCAGCAGGAGCAGACCGTGCAGGCGCTGCTGGACCTGTTCTTCGAGATGGCCCAGCGGCAGCCCGTGCTGATGGTGGTGGAGGACGTGCACTGGGCTGATCCGGTCACCTTGGATCTGCTGGCGCAGCTGGTGAAGGAGGCCTCCGGCGCGCGGCTGTGCGCGGTGCTCACCGCGCGCCCCGAGTTCACTCCGCCCTGGCCCACGGCCCAGGTGCTCCAGGTGCAGCTCGGGCCCCTGGAGCGGTGAGCTACTTCACGCTGAAGCGCGCGCCGAACGGCGTGGTGCCCTCGGTGCGTTTCACCCCGTGGTGGGGGTTGGCGGCCAGATGCTCGAGCACCTTGAACACCGTCTCCACCTCGTCCGTGGCGCCCATGGCGGCGGCCAGCTCCTCCGCCGTGCCCGGAGTACCCTTGGTCCCGCGAAGGTGCGAGAGCAGCTTGCGCTGAATCTCCAGCACGGAGCCGGCTGCCTTCTTCCCGGCCTCGACGCCCGGCTGGTGGTAGGCGTTGATGTTGACCAGCGAGGCGTAGAACCCGACGGCGCGCTCGTACAGCGCGATGAGGGCACCCAGCGTGCGCGCGCTCACGTCCGGCACGGTGAGGGTGATGGACTCGCGGCCCTTCTCGAAGAGGGCCCTCCGGGTGCCGAGCAGGAAGCCCAGCAGGTAGTCCCCGCTGGTGGCGTTCTCCTCCACGGGCAGGGAGGCACCCTCGCGGTCCTTGAGCACCTCGATGAAGGTGACGAAGAAGTTGTGCACCCCCTCGCGCAGCTGCTGCACGTAGGCGTGCTGATCCGTGGAGCCCTTGTTGCCGTAGACGGCGATGCCCTGGTTCACCACCTTGCCGTCCAGCGCCTTCTCCTTGCCCAGCGACTCCATCACCAGCTGCTGGAGGTAGCGGGACATCAACAGCAGCCGGTCCTTGTACGGCAGGATGACCATGTCCTGGGTGCCGCGGCCCTTACCGGCGTGGTACCACATGAGCGCCAGCAGCGCGGCCGGGTTGCGGAGCACGTCCCGCTGGCGCGTCTCGCGGTCCATGTCCCGAGCGCCCGACAGCATCCCATCGATGTCGAGCCCCTGCAGCCGTGCGGGCAGCATGCCCACGGCGGACATGACGGAGGTGCGCCCGCCAACCCAGTCCCACATGGGGAAGGCGCGCAGCCAACCGTTCTTCTTGGCGTACTGGTCGAGCTCACTGTGCTCGCCGGTGATGGCCACGGCGTGGGCGCCGAAGGTGAGGCCGCGGGCCTGGTACGCGCGCTCGGCCTCCAGCATGCCGTTGCGCGTCTCCTTGGTGCCGCCGGACTTGCTGACCACGAGGGTGAGCGTCTCCGGCAGCTTGTCGCCCACCTGCGCCAGCACGCGGTCCATGCCATCTGGATCCGTGTTGTCGAAGAAGAAGACGCGCATCTTGTCCGAGGGGCCACCCAGCGCGTCCGCGACGAGCTGAGGCCCCAGCGCCGAGCCGCCGATGCCAATGACGAGCAACTGCGTGAAGCGCTCGGCCGTTTGCGGGGCAATGCGGCCCTCGTGGAGCTCCTCCGCGAACCAGTGCACGTCCGCGAGCGTGTCCCGGATGGCGCGGCCAATGCCGGCCTCCGGGGACATCTCCGGGGCGCGCAGCCAGTAGTGGCCCACGCGGCGGTTCTCGTCCGGGTTGGCGATGGCGCCCTTCTCCAGGGCCTCCATGGCGGCGAAGGCCGCCTGCAGGGGCCCGCTCATCTGATCCAGGAAGCCGTCAGCGAAGTTCATCCTGGAGATATCGAGCGTGAAACCCACCGTCGGGCAGATGCAGAGGTACTTCTTGTACCGCTCCCACAGCTCACGCTGACTCATGACTCCCTCACCGGCCATTGGATTTCCCTGGGAGTCCTTAGCGCCTCACGTTCATCGGGAAAAGCGAGGAGAACGTTCCTAACCTAAGAGGTAGGTGTTAAGCCCGACATTGAACACATATGCCCCTGGGCGGGAGGCGGTCAGTTTTTGGCGGCCTTGGCGGCGGCGGCGACCTGTTCGAGGCGGGCATCCAGCTCGGTTCGAGGGAGCCACTGGCCGCGCACCATGACGCCCACGAGGGCCCGGGTGAGCTTCACGTCCTGGAGCGGGTTGGTATTGAGCAGCAGCAGGTCCGCGCGCTGGCCGGGAGCGACCGAGCCCCACTGGTCGCTCTCGCCGAAGTACGCGGAGGCGTTGCGCGTGGCGGCCTGGAGCACGGTGAGGGGGGGCAGACCGGCGGCCGTCATCGCCTCCATCTCCTGGTGGAGGGCGAAGCCGGGCACCATGAAGAGCTGGGGCGAGTCCGAGCCCACCAGCAGTGGCGTCCCGGCCGCGTGCAGGCCTTGGACCACCTGGCGGCGCAGCTCGAGGAACCGGTGCTTGCCGGACACGGGGGCCTGAGAGAGCGGGCCGGTGAGCAGCTCCTTCGTCCACGCATCCACGGCGGTGGAGGGCACGTAGCGCAGCTCCCGCGAGGAGCGCAGCTCGGGGACGGCGCCGTCGCTGGCGACAATCTCGAAGAGGGCGAGGGTGGGGGAGTTGAAGATGCCCGCCTTCTTCGTGGCCTCGGCGAGCGTGGGGATACGGGCCGGGCTCATCTTCGCGAGGGCCGCGCCGAACTCCACCTGTTCCACGGGCGTCGTGTCTCCGGGAGGCAGCAGCGCGGCGAGGTAGCCATCGAGGTGCTCGATCTGCTGTCCCGACTCGAGCGCATGCAGGAGGCCGACCTCCTGAGTGACATGGCCGCTGACGCGCAGGCCCTGGGCCTTGGCCTCGGCGACCATGGCATCGTACGTCTCGCGGCTGAGGCCGCCGTGGGTCTTGAGCAAGTCATAGCCCGCGGCCTTCTGCTCGCGCACCCGCTGCCGGGCTTGCTCTGGGCTCTGCACGGACTTGCCGTGGAAGGAGGGCCCCGCCACCCGGAGCGTGGGGCCGGACACCTCGCCGCGAGCCACGCGGTCCCTCAGGGCCAGGCCACTCGGAGGGGCCACCAGGGCGCGCGCGGTGGTGATGCCATTGGCGAGGAGCAGGCTGAGCTGTTGTCCCGCAGGGTCCGTGGGTGCGCCCTCACCGGGCATCAAGTGGATGTGCATGTCCACCAGTCCGGGCATGAGGTAGCGGCCGCGCCCGTCGAGCTGAGTGGCACCCGCGGGGACGGGGGTGGAGGCCTTGGGACCCATGGCCTCGATGCGATCGCCGCGCACCACCACGGTCTGGTCCTCGAGCACCCGATCGGAGTCGAGCGGGAGGACGGAGACGCCCACGAAGGCAACCACCGGAGTGCCCGCAGCGGCAGGAGGAGCCCCGGGGGCGGGCTGAGGGGGCTGAGCCGTCTGCGCGGTCGCGCACCCAGCGAGCCAGAGCCCCAGCGCGAGCCAACCCCACGAGCCTCTCCCGGAATGCGACGTCATGTGCAGTGCCCTCCCAGCGCCGTTGGCGGCGCGGCGCGCCCAACAGGGGAGGGAGTCTGCCTCTTCCCGGGAGGAAAGGCGGAGACGTTCAGGCCGGAAGCGTCGACGGAGGCGGCGGCACGCGCTCCTCCTCGGGGGGCTTCCACGCGGGGTTTCGGAAGACGCGGGCGAGCCGGATGCGCAGGGGCTCGGGGCGCTTCAAGTCCTTCGCGATGGCGGCGTACTCATGGGCGGCGATGCGGAAGGGATTGTAGGTGTGGATGTTCGTGGTCAGCCCATAGACGGGGCGCTCCACCTCGGGGGCGAAGGTGCCGAACAGCCGGTCCCAGATGATGAGGATGCCGCCGTGGTTCTTGTCGAGGTACTGCGTGTTGGAGGCGTGGTGCACGCGGTGGTGCGAGGGCGTGTTGAGCACCCACTCCAGGGGCCCGAGCTTCCCGATGGACTCGGTGTGAATCCAATACTGGTAGAGCAGGCTGATGGACTGCATGGCGACGATATACGCGGGGTTGAACCCGAGCAGCGCCAGCGGGGCCCAGAAGGGCACACCGGTGATGGGCGTGGTCCACGGCTGCCGCAGGGCGGTGGACAGGTTGTAGTGCTGGCTCGAGTGGTGGACCACGTGGCCGGCCCAGAGGAAGCGGCACTCGTGATGGACGCGGTGGAACCAGTAGTAGCAGAGGTCATCGCCCAGGAAGAGCAGCACCCAGACCCAGGGCCCCGAGCCCATGCGCAGCGGCGTGAGCTGGTAGAGCGCGATGTAGAAGGCGAAGGCGATGCCCTTCCACACGAGGCCGATGATGAGGTTGCCGAGCCCCATGGAGAGGCTGGCGGCGGTGTCCTTGAGCGTGTGTCCCCGGACGTCGCGCCTCTCGTCCCGCATCCGCTTCACCACGAACCCCTCGATGATGAGCGAGAGGATGAAGAAGGGGATGGCGGGGGTGATGAGGTCGGGCATGTGGGTGGTATCCATGGGAGACCTCGTTAGGCTTTCTTGAGGAGGCGGGGCCGGCCTCGGGCAAAGCTGCGGTGGACGAAGCGGGTGAGGACCTTGAGCATCCGCTGGATGGCGGGATGGTCCGGCCGGGCGACGCGGGCGATGGCGCCTCCCTGCACGGCGTCAATGACGAGCTCGATGACGGCCTCGAACTCATGATGCGAGGCGGCCTCGGGGAACAGCTCGCGCGCCACGCGCACCAGGTTGTCGCGGTGGGGGCCCTCCATGGCGGCCAAGGCGGCTTGCAGCTCTGGGTCGGTGCGCGCGGCCACGTAGAGCTCGATGGCGGCCTGCAGCTCCGGACGCTGGAAGACCACCCAGAGCATCTGGATGGCGGCGCTGATCCGATCCCGGCCGCTCGGCAGGCCCCCGAGCCCGGTGAGGTAGTCCTGGATGAGCCGGGGAAAGAGGTGCTCGACGGACGCACACAGCAGATCAGCCTTGGTGTCGAAGTGCGTGAAGATGGCACCCTGGGAGACGCCGGCCCGCTTGGCCACCTCGACGGTGGTCAGCTGGGCGTAGCCCTGCTCCACCAGCACGGTGATGGTGGCATCGAGCAGGCGGCGGCGAGTCTCCTCGCGCCGCTGCTCCTGCGTCCTGCGAGGAGGACGGGCCGTGTTCCCCTGGCGAGCCTTCCGCTGTGCCATGCCTCCCCTTGTAACAGAGGACTTAAAAAGTGACCAGTCAGTCACTCATGAGGCGGGTGCGGGGCGAAGCAGCCGAGGGGGCAGGGGCTCGGCGTGCAGGCGATGCACTGGACAGGCTGTGAGGGGAAAATCGTCACGGAATTTCGCGCGCGGATCTCTCCGTTGAGAGGCGGCCCCAACCATGATCATTCCCACCCTGCTGGTTCTTGCGTCGGTTCCGGTGGTCTCCCCCAACACCGTGGTGGACATGCCTGAAGTGGGTGTCCCGTTTGCCTGTGGCCGCATCTATACGGTGAGCCAAGGTCACGACACGGGGAGTCACAAGTACAACGATACGTACGCTTGGGATTTTCGCATGCCCGAGGGCACGCCCATCGTTGCGGCTCGCGACGGGATGGTGCGCATGGCGCGCGGCGATAGCACCGAGGGCGGCTGTGACGAGAAGTTCGCGCCCAAGGCCAACTATGTCGTCCTCTCTCACGGCGATGGACTGGAGACGCAGTACCTCCACTTCAGCGCGGTGGTGGTGAAGCCCGGCGAGCGCGTGAAGCAGGGCCAGCTGCTCGGCTTCTCGGGTGCGACGGGCTGGTCGTGCGGTCCGCACCTGCACTTCAAGGTGGCGACGGAGACGGGCCGGGGCTGGAACAACCCCTCCGTGCCGGCGCGCATCGTGGGCTACGGTGATCCGGTGCGCGACACGCGCATCGCGGCGCCGGTGTGCCGCGATTCGCAAGACAGCCTGATGGCGGCGCAGCAGCCGTCGCGCGCGGGCGAGGCGATGGTGTCGCTGTCACCGGCCGCGGATGAGGCCCAGAAGTCTCCGAGCAGCATCCCGCCCGGAGCGAAGGCTGTTCTCGACGGCTTCTCCGAGCCTCCCGCTCTGGGCGGCGAGGGCCTCCGTAAACCGCGTCCGGCCAGCCCGGTGAACAGCTCGGCCAGCGCCCGAGAGACTCGCTGAGGCGAGCAGCGCGCCGCCGGCCGCGAGCAGCAGGAAGAGCGCGCCCGCGTTGACGAAGTACTCCATCGTCAACAGCGGGCCCTCGAGGTACGCGCGGACGACGCGGTAGCCCACGTGCCCCAGCAGTGCGAAGAGGGGCAGGTTGATGAGCGGCAGCACCAGCCACCTTGCCACGCGCCACCAGGTCGACACCGCCTCCGCGACAGCCGTGGTGGCGGTGTAGCGCCACGTGCTGGAGCGGACGGACTGAAGCTCCACGAGGAGCGTGTCCGTGTCAGGGATGCCGAGAGTTTCCGGAGGCAGCCCGCTCGTGTGAGCGACGGTGCGTGCCTCGGTGAGCGCGGCGCGTGCGGCGGACTCCACGGCGAGATCATCCTCGAAGGGCTCCACGACGGCGACCTCGGCGGCGCGTGCGCGAGTCTTGTCGCGCACCACGTCGAGCGCGGTGGAGGCGGCCGCGACCGCCAGTCCCACAGGGAGGCTGCGGCGGGCGAGCAGCGTCGCCGCGCCCATGCCTCCAGCACCCCAGAACGAGAGGCGCAGCCCCCACGCCGCGGGCCCCCAGAATCGGCCCGCCGCCTGCCTGCGGACCTCTGAGGCGAGGTGCCCGTGAGCCAGCTCCAAGCGTGAGTCGAAGTCCTTGCGGAGTCCCTCACTGGTCCGGCTGATGCCTGCTTCCAGAGCAGTCCGGGTGCGAGCCAGCAGGCCTTCGGTCTCCTGGAGCGCGGTGTCTACGCGGGTGGCCAGCTCTTCCAGCGCACCCAGCGCATTGCCCCGGCGCACGCGAGCGGCCACCGCCTGAGAGGCGAGCTCGCGCAGGTGGAAGAGGAAGGCGCCGAACTCGCCCGAGGGGTCCTTGCCCTCGCGAGCGGCGCGGGCGCTGATGGCGAAGGTGGGGATGGATTCCTGAGGCAGGCCGAACTGCTCCGAGGCGAGCTTGCGAGCCTGGGCCTTGAGGGACTCGCGAGAGTCGGCGGACAGCTCATCCGCGAAGTTGATGAGGAATACGAGGGCGCGGCGGCGGGCGAACTCGGCGAGGAACTCCACCTGGGTGGCCTCGGCCACACTGCCGCGGTGCATGACGACGAGGGCCACATCCGCCAACTCGAGTGCGGCGCGAGCCACCTCGCGGTGAGTGGTGGCGACGCTGTTGAGGTCCGGCGTGTCGATGAAGATCTGCCCGCCCCAGACTCCGTGGGGCGTGGCGGTGTAGCGCGTCACGCTGGCGCCCACGCGAGAGAGCGCATCCAAGTCCGCGCCAGCGGGAGCAAAGACGGTGGCGGTGGTGCTGGTGGGGCGGTTCTCGCCCTCGCGAGCCAGGTGCTGCCCAGCGAGGGCATTGAGCAGGGTGGACTTGCCCGCGCCAGTGGCGCCCACGAGGGCGACAGAGAGGGGCGCATCTTTCTGAGCAACGCCTCGGGCGTAGTCCTGACGCAGCCGCTCCAGGCGTGCGGCGTGAGGCTGGAGCGCCGGCAGCGCGAGGGCTGCGGAGATCAGGGGCTGAAGATCCTCGGGGTCAGGCAGTTTCGTCTCGTCCACGCACCCAGAGCCTCACCGAGACGCAAGCGCGAGGCCAGCCTCGAATGCACGGAGGGTCTGTCAGCGTGCACTGCCCGCTTCAGGGCCGAGCGAACTCAAGGCCGGCGGAGAGAAGGCCCTTTTCCGCGCACGGCGCTCCAGATGGCGATCACATGTACGATCCCTGCTTCAGGATCATGCACGTAGTAGACGTGATAGCGCGACGCCGGGAGCATCAATCTTCGGAGTCCTGGGAGCCCTTGGGCAGAATAGCGGCGCCCGACACCAGGAGCGTCAGCCAGTAAGCCCAGTGCGGCTGTTAACTCATTGGCGAAGAGATCCGGGGCCGCAAGACGGTTCTCGCGCCACCAGCTATCAATCACCAGCGCCTGTTCGTCTGCCTCAGGTTGGACGACGACATGTGCCTTCATTTCCGGGAACGGAGCTTCTGAATCAGCTCCTCGGCAGGCCGTCCCTTGCCAGCCTTCACGCTCTCCCACCCCTTGGAAAGAGCTGAGTGAAGGTCCGCACGCTCGGCCTCATCAAGGTCGTCTCCCGGGTCCACGATGGCCAACTCGAGGACGGTACCCTCTGGGAACTCCACAGGCTCCTCGACGACCAACCGACCTTGGGTGACTCGGGCCTTGAGTGCGTTCATGCTCTCTATTTTAAGGCCACTCAATCGAACCGCCAACGGCTGCCCCGGCACGAGGTGAACATTCCTCGCGCCGGAGCCGGGCCGGAGCTACTTCCAGGTATCGTTGAGCGTCGCGGTGCCTGTCGAGGGAGTGGTGTAGACGCGGTTGGCGCCGCTCTCCCAGATGACGTTCCCGCTGCCGTCCTTCTTGATGTACTTGTACTCGAAGGCCGTCGAGCCGGGCAGGCTCACCGCCACGCTCCACGTCGGGTAGTTGGCCGGCGACAGCTGGATGGCCGAGCCCGTGCTCCAGCTCCCGAGCGCCGCGATGCTGCCGACGACGTAGATGTTCTGGCCCATCGCGGTGCTGGCCGTCTCATTGAAGGTGACGGTGGCGCCGGTAGAGCTCGTCGTGACGCTCAGGGCGGCGCTGGCAGCCGAGAGGTTGCCCACGGTGTCCCGCGCCTTCACGGTGTAGCTATAGGCCGTGCCCGCCGTGAGGCCGGTATCGGTGTAGCTGGTCGAGGTGGGCGAGCCCACCAGCGTGCCTCCGCGATACACGTTGTAGCCCGCGATGCCGCTGGGGTCGGTCACCGCGTTCCAGGTGAGCGAGACGGCGGTGGACGTCGTGGATGACACCGCCAGACCGGTGGGGGCAGCAGGCGAGGACACATCCGTGGACGGAGCGCCCGCGGTGAGGGTGCCCGCATTGAAGGTCTGGATGCCGGCGGGGATGAAGTAGTTCAGGCCGCCGTTGTTGTCCCAGGTGCCGCTGCCGTTGTTGAAGTCGCACTCGAGCTGCGTGGCGGAGCCCAGGCTCACCGTGTACTTGGCATAACCGGCGACCTCTGCATCCGGCATGAGCACACCGGGAGCGGTCGTCCACGTGCCGCCTGCGGGGCGGTAGTGGATGTACGGGGTGGTGAAGCCCTTCTTGTAATAGACGGTGACAGAGCTGCCCGAGCTGGTGGTGACGCTCAGCGCTGTGCTGGCTGCCGACGTGTTGCCTGCGGCATCCCGGGCCTTCACGGTGTAGCTGTACGTGGTGCTCGAGGCCAGCCCGTTGTCCGTGAAGCTGGTGGAGGTGCTCGTGCCCACCTGCGTGCTGCCGCGGAAGATGAGGTAGCCCGTCACGCCGAAGTCATCCGTGGAGGCCGTCCACGAGAGCGTCACGGAGTTGGGAGTCTTCGACGGCGAGGCGAGGTTGGAAGGAGCGGAGGGGGCCGTCGTATCGACCACAGGGGCGCCCGAGGTGATGGTGCCCGCGTTGAAGGTGGAGGTGCCGGTGGCGAAGAAGTAGTTGGAGCCGTTGTTGCTGTCCCAGGTGCCGCTGCCGTTGTTGAAGTCCGCCTCGAGCTGCGTGGCTGCGCCCAGGTTCACGGTGTATTTCGCGTAGCCCGCGACCTCCGAGTCCGGCATGGCGACGCCGGGCGCAGTCGTCCACGTGCCACCCGCCGGGCGGTAGTGGAGGTACGGTGTGGTGAAGCCCTTCTTGTAATACACGGTGCTGGCGTTACCGGCGCCGGTGGTGACGCTCACGGCCGAGCTGGCCGCCGAGAGGTTCCCCGCCGCATCTGCCGCCTTCACGGTGTAGCTGTACGGGGTGCTCGGAGACAGGCTGCTGTCCGTGTAGCTCGTTGCAGTCGGGGCGGCGATCTGCGTCCCATTCCGATACACGTAGTAGCCCGCAACGCCGTAGTTGTCGGTGGCGGCCGTCCAGCTCAGCGTGGCCGAGGAGCTCGTCACGCCCGCGGCCGCCAGCCCCGTGGGTGCGGAGGGCGCGGTGGTGTCCGGCGCCTGGGTGGTGACGTTCAGGGTTGCGCTGGCTGCGGAGAGATTGCCCGCAGCATCGCGCGCCTTCACGGTGTAGCTGTACGCGGTGCTCGCGGTGAGCCCGCTGTCGGTGTAGCTGGTGGAGGTGCTCGTGCCGGCCTGCGTACCGCCGCGGAACACGGTGTAGCCCGTGACGCCCACGTTGTCCGAGGCTGCGTTCCACGTGAGCTTCACGGAGCGATCCGTCACGGTGGCTGCCGCCAGCCCAGTGGGCGCGGAGGGCACAGTGGTGTCCACGACGAGGAACGGGTGGGTGCCCTGGACGGTGCCGTTGATGTCTTCGACGTACTTGCCGCCCGTGAGGGTGTACGTGCCCGCGCCGACGTAGACGGACTGGATCTCGCTGCGGGTGACATTGCCCCGCGTGTCGGTGGCCTCGATGTAGTAGTCGATGAGCTGGTCGCGGTAGTTGCCGAGGTACGTGTAGTAGAGGTCACCGATCTCCTGCGCGGGCACCTTCGCCATGACGGGCAGGTAGGCGGGCTGCCAGGAGACGCCGTTGATCACCGGCTTCAGGTCGCGCTTGTTCATCGGGTAGTCCACCCAGGCGCTCACGCGGGTGGTGTCGATGTTGGGCACGCCAGCGGCCTTGCGCGCGGCTGGGTCATACACCTTGTGGGTGTTGTCGAGTGGGTCGATGCTCTTGTTGGCGTGCGTGCGGATGCGGACCTTGATGTTGTACAGGCCGCTCACGTCATAGGCGTAGGTGTAGATGGCGAAGGTGTTGTTGAAGTGGTGGAGCGTCCAGCCCTCGGATTTGTCGGTGTTGGCGCTGCCGGGGTTGTAGGGCCAGCGCTGCGGCCACCACACGGACGGGCCGGTGCGGTCCTGGGTGACGCGGTCCTGCACATACGGCTTGGCGAAGTAGAGCGACTGGTTGAAGGACAGCGTGGGCTTGACGTTGTCGTCCTGGTTCTCGTCGTAGTAGCCGAAGCCCGAGTCCATGGCGGGCAGCAGGAAGTACCAGGCGAGCTCGGCGGGGTTGGCACCGCCGGCCCAATCGCTGCTGGGGTTGCCCTTGACGGGGAAGGACATCATCCACGGGTTGAGCTGGTTGCCCGGGTGGGTGATCTGGTTGTCCACGGTGGTGGTGGGCTGCCAGTGGTTGGGGTGGTCATCCAGCCAGATCTGCTCGGCGGTCTTGGCGTAGTTGAGGGCGGCCTGGAGCAGAGCGAAGTTGCGCTCCAGGTAGTGCCACCCGTGCTCGAAGGAGACAGTCATCCCCTCCTGGACGCCGCTGAGGTTCGTCTTCGGAGCGAGGTTCAGGCCCGTGGCCGAGTTGAACGCGGGGAACTGGCCCTTCCAGATGCCGAACGGCAGCTTCCAGTGGTGCCACTGCGGATCCGACGAGGAGTCGCGCGTATCCACCCACGAGCCATCCTGCACGTGGACGACATCCGTGGTGGCCGGCGTGTTGCTGACGAGGTACTCGCTGATGCCCAGGCACTGCACGCCCGCAGTGCAGGTGACGCTGCGGCCGTTGTACCAGGTGGAATCCGAGCCCGCGCGGCCGCCCGAGTTGTCGCCGTCATGGGCGATGACGAAGAACTGCTTCTGCGGCACCAGACCCTCGAAGTTCTGGAGACCCACCACACCCACGGTGACCTGGCCCTCCCAGCCTTCTTCCCACGAGCCGTTCTGGTTCACGGGGATGCCCACCACGCGCGACTCGGTGCCGGTGGCCGGGTCCACGTAGCGCACCCAGTGCGGCGTGGAGGCAAACGGGTACTTGTTGCGGATGGTCTGCTGCTCATGCGCCATCTGCAGGCTGACCCAACTTCCCACGTTGCTGGTGTTCTGAAGATCCGCGCGGTTGGGCGGAGACACGAGCGTGTCCGAGCCCGGATCATTCAAGAACGGGTAGTCCTTGAGGGTGCGCGAGAAGTGGTTGTCACCGATGACGGACCACTGGATGCCGAGCTTCGCCAGCGTGGGGATGATGCGCTCGGAGAAGCCCAGCTCGGTGGGGAAGAAGCCCTTGGACGAGCGGAAATCACTGCCCAGGAAGTACGGCTGCGCCAGGGTGGCGCTCTGGTAGATGAGGTCCTTGAGGAAGTAGTCCGGGCCCACCAGCGGACCCATGGAGTGGTGGCCGGTGAAGTGGATGAGGTCCAGCGTCCGGTTGCCCGCGGGCGTGCGCAGCGTGTTGTACTTGTCCCTCCACGAGGTGCCCCACGAGGTGTTGTTGTAACCCGGCACGTTCTGCAGCGTGGTGAGATCCTGCACGTTGTTCACCACGGCGCCGGACATGGTCACGTGGACCTGCCCGGTGTTCGCGTTGGAGCTCATGTCCGACGCGACGGCCGGAGGCCAGTACAGGTACGCGCCCGTCTTCGCGTTGTGCGAGTAGTAGGTGACGAGGTCATCGTGCGGCATGGGCGCGCCCGATGGCAGGAAGTAGGTGTAGTTCGAGGGCGGGCTCTGCTTCAGGTTGATGACCTGGCCGTCATACGCGTAGCGGATGGGACTCCCGACGGGCGTCGCGGCGTACCGCGTCACGTCGTAGTACGGCCAGAAGTTGGGCATGTGGTTGTGGTAGACGTGCGCGGCGGCAATCGCCCCCTGGGCGGTCTGCGCCTGCAGCACGAGCACAACCAAGAGCGGTGCTAGCAGTTGTTTTACTCGCATCATTCATCCTTCCTTGTTCGGGGGATGGCTGGACATACAACGGATTGGGAAGGAGTCTCGGGGCTAGAGGATTCTTGGGGTTTTCCAGGGGTGAGTTGAAACCCATACCGCAGAGGCAGGAACGATGATCGATCTCTTCCTGATGTCGCCGCCGGGGCGGGGCTGGACGCTGCGGGGCCGCTCCAACTTCCGCAGCAAGGATGCGCCTCCGGTGGATGCGCAGCAGGCCCGTCGCGAGTGGTTGATCTTCGCGCGGGCCCTGGAGTCACGCGGTGGGGTGGTGGTGGCACTGCCCTCGCCCTCGGAGGACCTCACGGGTCTGCCCTACGCAGCCGAGGGCGGCCTCATGCTGGCGCGCTCGGGCGCCGCTCCGCTCTTCCTGTTACCCCGGATGATCAGCCCTCACCGTCGCGGTGAGCGTGAGCACTGGGGGCAGCTGGCGCGGCGCATGGGCCTGGAGGTGGTGGATCCGGGAGCGGGCATCTGGGAGGCCCAGGGGGATGTGGCCACCTTTGACGGCGTGACGATCGTCTTCCATGGCGTCCGCACGACCCGGGAAGGGATGGAGGCCGCCACGCGCTACTTCCCAGGCGAGGTGATGCGCTTGGAACTGCTCGCGCCCGCCTTCCACGGCAACATGGCGCTGTTGCCCCTGTCCGTCGTGGATCGGCTGCTGGTGTGTCCGGAGGTCATTGCACCGCCGTCGTACGCGCTGCTGGAGAAGCGCTTTGGGCGCGAGCGGCTGGTGACTGTGACAAAGGATGAGATCCGCTCGTATGCGACCAATTGCTTGCCGCTCGGGAAGGAGCTGCTGGCTCCGAGCGTCCTGCCGGAACGGATACGCGCCCTGGTCGAGGGTCTGGGGATGAAGGTGACGAGCTTCGTCCTGAGCGAGCTGTGCGAGAAGGGCGGGGGCGCCACGCGGTGTCTGGTCAATCACGGGCGCCTGGAGCCGGGCTCCTTCCAGGTGCCGGAGGAGAACCGGCTGGCAGCGGTAGCGGCCCGGATGGAGGCAGAGGGCTGACATGCATCTGCTGGCCGACGGCTTCTTCGCGCGCCACCCGGAGCTGTCGCTCGCGGCGCTGGGCGCCTCCGCCAACGAAGCGGCGCTGGAGCTGAAGCCCGCGGGCGTCCCCGTGAGGTTCCTCCCCGCCGAGCACCACGCGGCGGTGGTGCGGCAATACCGGGAGCTGAACCAGCTCGCCTTCGGTTCCATCGGAGTGCCGAACTGGGTGCTGTCGGATCTCTACCTGTTGCCCGGAGTCATCGGCCTGCTGCGCTGCCCGGCGCGGATGCTCGAGGATGCGGCACGTCAGCGCTTGGGGCTCTCGGACGAGGCGCTGGCCATCGGCGCGGCCTACTACGCGGCGCCCTCGGTGGTGCCGGGGCTCTTCATCGGCGTCTCGCTGCTGAGCTTCGTGCGCGGCATCCGGGCGGGCTCGTGGGTGAAGATGCTGACGCTGCGGATGCTGCGCGCGAAGCGCATGCGAGGTGTGGCGCAGTGGAACAACCCAAGCCTGCGAGTCCACACGCGCCTGGGACCGCTCCGGCTGGTGGGGAGCGTCCCCGGCGAGCACGAGTATGCGGACCGCAGCTTCCTCTATGAGACGGAGCTCATGGACGAGGTGCGGCAGGTCGCGGCCATGGAGCGGAAGCTCGTCCTTCCGCCGACGCTCCGGGTTCCCGTGGACGACACGGCCGCGCTGGGTGCGCTGCTGCGCCGCGCCGAGGAGGGAGAGGTGCTGCACCTCGTCCCGCCAGGAGTGGAGGCCGGGCGCATCCTGGTGCACGAGGGTCCGCTCCGAGAGGGCAGCGGACCTGGCCTGTGAGCCTCACGGCGCTGGAGCGGAGGGCTGCTCGTCGTCCAGCTCGAGCGCGAGCTTGAGCGCGGACTTGCCCGCGCCCACGATGGGCTCGCCGTGGGCGAAGCAGAGCGTGTCCGCGGGCAGGTGATCGAACACCCGCCGGACGCTGGCCCGCGTGCGCATCGGATCATCCTGGTACTTGCCTGGGACGAACTCGGGACGACCACGGCCCTCGTGAGTGAGCAGGTCCGAGAGGAAGACGATGCCCCGGGGGTGCTGCTGCAGCCACAGCGTGAACATGGCCTCGGCGGGACCGGGCGTGTGGAACGCAGTCAGGCCTCCAGGCAGGGTGTCACCGCTGGTGTAGAAGTTGTCGGGCTCCTCTTCGAGCCCATGCGCGTTCTCCGGAGCCCACACCGGGATGTTGAAGAGCTTGCGGAAGCGCCAGGCCGAGCGCTGGTGGTTGCCCGCGGTCAGGACGATGGCCGTGATGCTGCCGAGCGGCCGGAGCAGCTTTTCGTCGATGGGGAGCGGGTCGATGAGGACGACGGCGCCATCCCGGTCGACCACTGCGTAGGCATCGCTGCGGGCTCCGCCGATCCGGTCGTCGCGGACGTGCCAGTTGTAGACACCGGGGACGACCTCCTCCAGGTTCTTCGCTTTCGCCTTCGGCTCACTCATGCAGGCAAAGCTACGCATCGTCCATGGGAGGAAAGTCGAGGCCGGAATAGGACCCCTGCTCACCGGGCGGGCAGGCATTGACCCCTGAGCGGCAGGAGCGCCTGGGGTTCCCATCTTTCCCGTGAGTCACCGGGGGAGAGACATGCGTGGGAGCCTGACGATGACGCCACTCGTGCTCTATGACACGGGCTGTGGGTTCTGCCGGCGGTGGGTGGCCCGGATGCTCCGCCTCTCGCCTGGGCGCGCCACGAGGGCCGCCGCGTGGCTGGGGTGGCTGCCTGGCGTGAGGTCGGTCGCAGGCGCCGCAGACCGGTTCATCGCGCGCCATCGGATCGCGGCTTCTCGGGTGGATCGGCTCCTCTTCGGGCGGCGTTACGTGGGGCCTTCTGAGTATCGCCTGGCCCGGTGGCTGTTCATGCGGATGTTGGGTGGCACCTTCTTCATCGCGTTCACGTCGCTGGGGAGACAGGTGCTGGGGCTCTACGGTGAGCGGGGCATCAGCCCGATGCGGGAGCTGGTGGATTCAGAGCGTCTGCGGGAGCTGGGGGCCGAGCGCTTTCGTCTCATCCCATCGGTGTTCTGGCGGGGTGCCTCCGATGCGGCGTTGGTGCGAGGCTGCCGGGTGGGGCAGGTGCTCTCGCTTGCGCTGATGTTCAACGTGGCCCCGCGGCTGTGCACACTGCTGCTCTCGGGGCTGTACCTCTCCTATGTCTCGGCGGGCCGGGAGTTTCTCTCCTTCCAGTGGGATGTGCTGCTGCTGGAGATGGGATTGCTCGGAGTGCTGACGGCACCTCCAGGGCTGCGGCCAGGGCCAGGGCGCGAAGCACCCTCCGCGTGGCATGTGGCGCTTGCTCGAGCGCTCATCTTCCGGCTCTACCTGGGCTCTGGTGTGAGCAAGCTCCAGTCGGTTGATCGCACGTGGCGCGAGCTGACCGCCATGAACCACTACTACGAGACCGCGCCACTTCCCACGCGGGGCGGCTGGTATGCGCACCACCTGCCCGAGCGGGTGCAGAAGTTCTCCACGGCCGCGACGCTGGTGCTGGAGTCGGCGGTGCCGTTCCTGGTCTTCGCGCCTCGGCAGCTGAGGCATCTCGCCTTCTGGCTGTTCAACCTGCTGCAAGCGGCCATCATGGCCACTGGCAACTACGGCTTCTTCAATGTGCAGTCGCTGGTGTTGGGGTTCTGGCTGCTGGATGACGAAGCCCTGGCGCGAGTGTTCCCCAGGCTACCTGCGGAGTCGGCTCGGGCCCGGCCGCTCTGGAGCTCGGCACTGGCGGGGGTTGCGGCGGCGCCTGTGCTCGCGCTGGGAGCCCGCGAGCTGTCGCAGCGCTTCGAGTTCTCGCGAGGGAAGCTGAGCCTCGTGGAGCGCCTGGCCGAGTGGGCCCGTCCGCTGCGCTGGGTGAATCCCTATGGCCTCTTCAGCGTGATGACCGTGCGGAGGCCGGAGATCGCCGTCGAAGGTTCGGACGATGGAGAGCACTGGCGCGAGTATGTGTTCCGCTACAAGGTGTCGCGGCTGGACAAGGCACCGAGGCAAGTGGCGCCGCACCAACCACGCCTGGACTGGCAGATGTGGTTCGCGGCGCTGGGCTCACCGCCGGGCTGGTTCCTGTCGCTGCTGGTGCGGCTGCTGGAGGGCTCGCCGGACGTGCTGGGATTGCTCGCCGAGAATCCTTTCCCGGAGCACCCACCACGCTTCATCCGGGCGGTGGTGTACGACTACCGGATGACGGATCTCGCCACGAGGCGGAGCTCGGGGGATTGGTGGACGCGCGAGCGGCTGGGGCTCTACGTGCCGCCCCTGGCGATGGGGCGTGACGGCCGCCCGCGGATTCGCCGTGACGTGTCGCAGCCTGGACCCCGAGTTCTCTAGAAGGCAGCCGGCACCTGTGTTGTTTGCAACGGCCCCCTACTCCCGAGGTCATATCGCCCAACCTGGGTTTCTTGGCTTATACCCCGCCGCCGCTGCAAATCGTGGCTGGGGGGGACTTCCATGGAACCAATGAAGAGACCGGGCCTGCGCTGGCTGCTGATCATCGCTGCGAGTGGTGCGCTGCTGGGCGGAGCTGTGACCCGTCCACAGATGCCCCGATGTTACGACTGTAGACCATGTGGCTGTTCGCCCGATGGAAGCTCCCTCATGTGCTGTTCCGAAGTATCCTGTTGATGAGCGTCACGGCGCCTGGGGGACTCTTTGTGAAGCGCACGTTCTCTCGTAAGACGGTGGTGCTCGCCCTTGCCGTGCTGGCCCTGGCCTTGGGAGCCGCCGGGGTATGGGTGCCAACGGAGCAGGAACTCCCGGCAGTGGACAGCTCGAGGGCTGAGCCAGGGAATTCCCTTGTTCCTCTTGAGACATCCGTGCCTGCTCGGAAATCGTACCCGATGCAGGCCACCACCCGGCTCGCCTCGGGTCTCGCGAGGAGCCCCGCGAGTCTCGTTCAGACCGCGTCCTTCTCTGGAATGGATGGACCTCGGAGCGTGCCAGAGAACGCCTCGGCGCCCCGCGAATCCGTTCCCAGTTCGGGAGTGAGCCTGCCATCCACCTCCTTGGATTCTGCGGCGGACGGGCTTCCCTCCTCGGGGCTGCGCTGCTCTCGGGCAGGGGGGGGCTTTCAGTGTGGCACTTGCCAGAAGGACAGCGATTGTCCGGCGGGAAGAGGGTGTGTCGCCAACCGGGAGACGCGCCGCTTCGAGTGCTTGGATTCCGAGTGCGAGGAGGATGGGCACTGCTTTCCAGGGCTCGTCTGCCGCCGCGTCTCACGGTGGGACAGCAGCTCTGTCATCCGCCGGTGTGTCCCCATGGGGCTTCGCCGCGAGGGGGAGACCTGTGACACCCAGTTCGTCTCCGCGGCAGGGGCTTGCCAGGAGGGGCTTCTGTGCCACCGGGGCCGCTGCAGCATCCCGTGCCGGCTGGAGGATGAGGCCAGCTGTCCGGAAGGCCATTCCTGCGAGGCGAGCGATGACGGCGCGGCCTGCTTCCCCGACTGCCGCGCGCTGGGCTGTCCCGGTGGGCAGCGTTGCAAGTCCGTCGGCGGCCAGGAGTATCAGTGCCTCAAGGAGGTACAGGGGGAGTGCCCCGAGACGCCCTGCGCGGAGGGAGAGCGGTGCAACATGCGGGTGGTGCATGGCCGCGGAGTCTTCTGGTGCGCGCGGCTCTGCGATCCTCTTCGTGCGGAGAGCTGCGCCGCCAACGAGATTTGCGGCATTGGCGGAGGGGCGGTGAACACCTGCTACCGCCGATGTGATCCCATGGACCCGGACTCCTGTGGCGAGGGGAGCACGTGCACCACCTCCGCGGAAGACATGAGCCGGTGGGGGTGTATCCCCCACGGCTCTAGCGGGTTGTAGCGCAAGACGTCACGGCTTCGGCGGTGCTGGGGCCTTGGGCGCCGGAGCGGGACGCTTGGTGGCGCCCTTCTTCTTGCCGGGCGGAGGATCTCCAGGGCAGCGCGGGGCGCCCTCGGCGGGTGGCGGGAGGATGGTGAACTCGACGCGCCGGTTGCGGGCCATGCCCTCCTCGTTGTCGTTCTCCGCCACGGGACGGCTCTGGCCGAAGCCTTGCGAGCACAGGCGCTCGGGCTCCACGCCACCCTCTTCCAGGTATGTGCGCACGCTGGCCGCGCGGCGCTTGGAGAGATCGAGGTTGTAGGTCTCTCCCGCGCGCGAGTCCGTGTGGCCCTCGATGAGGACGAGGTGGATCTCCGGGTGCGTCTTGAGCACCTGAGATACCTCCTCCAGGACAGGGAAGGACTCGGAGAGGATGACGTCCTGGTCGGTGGCGAAGTTCACCGGCTCGAGGATGAGGATCTTGTTGCCCGCGATGCGCGCCATCGGGCAGCCGTTCTTGCCACCGGGGCCGGCGGCGACATTCGGGCAGCGGTCGACACTGTCCTCCACACCATCGCCATCGGCGTCACGGATGGGACAGCCGCCGCGATCGAGCAGGCCGGGCTCCTTCGGGCAGACGTCCTTGTCGTCGGAGACACCGTCACCGTCCGTGTCGGGTGGGGGCGGAGGTGGAGGCTCGGGAGGCTGCTTGAACTTCTCGAGTGCCTCCCACTCGGAGGTCTTCGCGGGCACCCAGACGATGGAGCTGAAGAAGCGCAGCGTGGGCGCCTGGAGCGAGCAGCCGCAGCCGCCACCGCCGCCAACGGTGAAGGTGAGACCGGTGGAGCTGTACCAGCGCAGGCCGAAGAGCAGCTCCGCGGGGATGTCTCGAGGCTGAGAAGGCAGCTTGTCCAGGCCCACTGCGCCGTGGACCATGCCGACGGCGGTGATGCCGCGGCCGCGGAGGATGGGGATCTCGGTCGCGAGCCCGAAGGGCGCCATGTCTCCGACGAGCGTGCCATTGAAGATGCGGTCCGGGCGGCTCCAGAGGCCACCGGATGCGGAGACCAGGATGCCGCTGTCGAAGCGGTAGTCGACGATGAGGCCGGGCGTATAGGTGAGCGCGCCGTCGCTGGCGAAGGCCAGCTGGTCCCCGGTGGGGAGGCTGAGGCCCAGGGTGAGGGCGGCGCCCAGGCCCGAGTCCTCCGCGCGGCGGCGCAGGCCCGGGATGGCGACCTTGCCGGTGAGGCGCAGGTCTCCGAGGACGTAGCCTTGGACAGAGCCCTCGGTGCCGATGGCCTCCAGGTTGTCTCCGGTCTGGGCGAGCACGAGGGGCATGTCGACGCCGACCTCGGCCCAATCGAAGAGGCCGACACTGGCGATGGCATCGAGCTGGAGGCGGCTGCCGATGATGCTGAGGATCTTGTTGGAGGAGCCGCCCTCCTTCTTGTTCACGAGGACCAGCGGGTCCAAGGAGAAGTTGAAGAAGAAGCCACCGGAAGCGGACAGGTTCGCGAGGGGCCGGGACTGACCGACCATGACGACGTCCTGGGGAGCCCCGGACGGACGGAAGAGCTGGACGTCGAAGCGGGCGTCCTGGGCGGCGGCGGAGGTGGTGGCGAGGCCCAGCGCCAGAGCGAGGGCCTGGAAGAGCGAACGCTTCATGAGGCCCGGCGGGAGTAGAGGAGGAGGAAGCCTACGAGCAGCATGGCGAAGAAGGCGCCGGTGCCGGTGGAGGCGAGGTGGTCCGTTGGGGTGGTCTCGCAGCAGAACGAGCCACCTTGGGGAGCGGTGCCCGGCTTGCGGCGGCCGCGCTCGCACTCCTGGGTGGTGGTGGAGCAGTACTCGACGCCCAGACAGTCTCCGCTGTCGGCACAGGTGGTGGTGCAGGTGCCGGTGCTCACGTCACACGAGCCACCGCAGGGGCAGTGGGCATCAGCGAAGCACTCGACGCAGGAGGAGCCGTTGCAGACCTTGCCCTGCTCGGCGCAGTTCTCCTCGCAGCCGGTGGTGTTGACGCAGGTGAAGGTGGAGGGGTTGCACTGGCCACCGGGGCAGTCGGCATTATTGCGGCAGGCGACGCAGGCGCTGCCGGCGGTGGTTCCGTCGGTGAGACAGAAGGGCTTGTCCGAGTCACAGGCGGCACAGCGAGGGCCGCAGTGTCGGTCGGTGGTGCAGGAGGCGCACTCGCCACTGAGACAGAACTGCCCGGTGCTGCACTCGAGGTCATTGCGGCAGGCGACGCAGACCTGGCCATCGAGGCAGATGGGGCGGTCGGTGGGGCACTTGACGCACTGGGCGCCGCAGCGGTCGGAGGTGTTGCATTCGGGGAGGGCATCGACGCAGCGGCCGTTGATGGAGTCACACTTCTGACCGTCGGCGCACTGGCTGTCGGTGGTGCACTCGACGCAGGAGGGCTGGGCGCCGGGAGTCGGGGCGGCGCACTGGGTGCCCGAGGGGCAGCAGTTGCAGGAGTTGCCGGCGCAGCTGGCGTTGCTGGAGCAGGTGACGCACTGGTGGCCACTGCAGCTCTTGCCGCGCTCGCAGTCGGAGTCCTGGTTGCACTCGCGGCACTCCTTGATTTCGGGAGCGCAGACTTCGTCAGGAGGGCAGTCCTCGTCGCGGTTGCACTCGACGCAGGCGTAGTTGAGCTTGTCGCAGACCTGGCCGGAGCCACAGGCGCGATCCTCGAGGCACCCCTTGCAGGTGTTGGTGGTCAGGTCGCACTTGCGGCCACCGCACTGGGAATCATCGGTGCATTCGACACAGGCATAGGTGCCGTTGACGTTGACGCAGTTGGGGGTGCCCTGGCCGCAGGGGGAACAGCTCGGGCCACAGACGCGGGAAGTGTCACAGGGAGCACACAGTGCGGCCCCGTTGCAGTAGTAGCCTGAGTTGAAGCCGCAGCCTCCGTTGCCCGGCGCATTCGCGTTGGCCCGGTTGCACTGCTGACACTTGCTGAGTTCATCGCCCGGCGTGGAGGGATCGTCCGGGAAGGACGGGCGCCCCGTCTCGGTCTGGAAGAACTTCTCGGGAGGAACGAGGAGGAAGCCTGAGTCGTTCAGCCTGACGATGGGGGTCTGCGTGATGGTGCGCTCGAAGTCAGTAAATGTGCCATCAAGGACGGCCAATTCGAGTGCGGAGTGGTCAGTAACCTCCGCGTAGAGAATCTCGATGGGGTAGAGACCAGATGTCAGGAAGGTGACGCTGTTGGTAGTGCGCCAAGTTGCTGCGCCGAGCTGTGGCGGCCGGTTGATGACCTGATACTGGACGTTGTTCTTGTCGAAGATGACAAGGCTCACCGCATCGTCGGTGTAGAAGCCGAAGTGCAGCGGCCTGTTTATCATCTCCGGGGTGACGTTCAGGTATCCGCGGAAACGTGACCCAAATGACGTAAACGGGTCATTGATGAAGAAGCTACAACCGTAGCTGCCACACCCCTGCACGGCATCTACGAAGTCACCACGGCTGGCCTGGGTGCCGCCCGTACTGTTATTGGACAGGTCAAACGGCGTACGGAGGACGTACGTGGTCCTGCTGGAGACCGTCCGCTCCATGAAGTCGTTCATGCCGCCGATGTAGGACGACGTGCTTTGGGGAAAGTCCGCAGCCGGGTCCGTGGAGACGCTGTTGCCCACGCACAGACCTGTGCCCGGCTGCGTTGGTGACGGCGCCACCGGGTCTCCAGTGACGACGACGTCAGGCAGCTTGGCGGCCCAGGCGGGACCCGCCAGGCACACCACCACCAGGGACAGCGCCGAGGCGCATCGAAACGGTAGCGAGAACAAGGGGTTGCATCTTCTGCTATCCCCCAGACCCGATCAATGTTCTGGGCGAAGCAGCTCCTTATATATGCAGGGATGCCTGGGCCCTCCCCAGGCACCCCACTTCGACCGCACGAAACTGACGTCAGAGGTTGGGTACACCTCCCCCGTGCTGGCGGGAGTCTTGCTCCCGCCAGCGCAGTCCCGTAGCCTACCTCCTCGGTCCTGACAGGTCGACTCCAGTAGACGCCCTGTCAGGTCATCGGTCCCTTAGCGGCGCCGACGCATGCGCTTGGGAGGTGGCAGACCCAGCAGCCGATCCGACATCTCTCCGAGCACCCGGCAGATGTCCACGAACGCCTCCAGCGTTGGAAGTATCGTCCCTCGCTCGATGCGCCCGTAGACGTCCACGGACATCCGGGCTTTCTCCGCGATCTCCGCTTGCGTCCATCCCACGCGCTGGCGGGAGTCGCGCAGGTTCGTGGCGAACGCCTCTCTCAGGGCTTTGATCGAGGCCTCCGTTCCGACTTTGATTTCCTCCAAGGATTCCAGAGCTTCCTGGGCATCCAACGGGAAAATCAGTTTATCCGGGGACTCTCCCAGCGCCCGGCAGAGAGCCACGAAGCGCTCCAGCCGGGGCACCAGCTGTCCCCGCTCCATACGCCCGTAGACTTCGGGCGCCATGTCAATCAGCTCGGCCATTTGCTCCTGCGTCAGTCCCAGCCGGTACCGGGCCTGACGGATGTTCCTGCCCAGTCTCTTCTTATCGAGGCCGTCCACGTGTTTTCACCTCCGGAAGCGACCCAACATGATGGGTTGGATGGATGGCATACAACGTCATGGGTTGGGGTCACAGAATGTGCCAGGTAGGGAAGATAGCAGGTTACCCACTAGGTGGGATGCCGTCCGCGCCGCTCCCGCTTCGCTTTGGGCTTCGGCTCGGTGAAGGTCACCAGTAGCCGGTGGAAGTCCGTCATGTGCCGTCGCACCGCCTTGCGCTGGGGCTGCGTCAGCCGTGGCATCACCGGCGTGAGGCGCTGCATCAGCCCGAGCCACTCGTCCTGACGGACCGACGGCGTCGCGGCCACCTCCAACACCGACAGCCCCAGCAACTGATCCGACGACACCCCGAGCTTCTCGCAGATGTCCACCAACCGCTCCACCCGCGGGAAGATGAGTCCCCGTTCCATGCGCCCGTACACCTCGGGTGACATCTCGAGCTGCTCAGCCATCCGTTCCTGGGTAATGGCCAGCCGTGTCCGGGCCTTCCGGATGTTCGCGCCCAGTGTCTTCCTGAGCGCCTTCACACGTTCTTTGTTCATGAACCTCGCCCACCTTGAAAAGTTGGGCGCATAGGTAAGACGTAATGAGTTGGATTCGCAAGGACACCGGAGGTCGCGATGAGCGAAGGACCACCCAGGTTAGAACTTTACCGGTTCCCTCTGCCTTGCCTACCTGATAGGGGGGGTCGAGCCCCTCACCTCTTCGGGCTTCGCTTCTTGTCGGAGGCGACGCGACGCGGCTGGCTGGAGGATCGCTTCTTCTTGATGAGCGTGATGAGCCGCTGGAGATGAGACAGCGTCTGCATCAGTTCCCGGCGCTCTTGCTCGGACAGCCGCGACTCCATTTGCGTGAAGAAGTGACGCATCACCGTCATCATCTCGTCATAGGCCGGAGAGACCTTGAGGGCCGCGGAGCTGCCCGGGCCCGAGGAGAAGCCGAGCATCTGGTCCGGGGTCATTCCGAGGATCTTGCGCAGGAGGACGAGCCGCTCGAGCCGGGGCAGGACCTTCTTGCGCTCCATGCGCCCCAGCACCTCGGTCGACATCTCGACCATCTCGGCGAGCCGAGCCTGAGAGAGCCCCTGGCGCTGCCGAGCCTTCCGGATGTTCGGTCCGATGACCTTCTTGAGGGTCTCGGTCAGCTCCTTGTCCATGATTGTCCCATGCCCACCGCGAATGGTCGTCGCGATACATAGGACTTACAACGTTGGGCTCCAAGGACACGCGGGGTAGTGATTCGGAGGTGACCGGTCAGGTCATAACCTTTCTGGTCTTGCTGCGACTTCCTACCCAACAAGAATGATTTGCCACCTCATCCGAGCCGGGACTCAGTCAGCTTCGGACGTCGCGCTCGCACGTCCCACAGGCTCGCCGTACACCCAGACTTCCACCACGGCGAGGCCCTTCTTCTCCGCACTCGCGGGCGTCACGGTCGCCGTCCAGCGGGTCTCTCCATGGCGCACCAGGTTTGACACGGAAGCACCTTCCAGGCCCTTTACCTGCACGGCTCCGTCGGCGATGGGCGGGGCTCCTGCCTCCTTCGGACGGGCGGCAATCTCCAGTTCGAAGCGCCCTGCCTTGGGCTTCAGCACCAGCTGTGCTGCCACGTCCGGCAGGACCTCGACACTCACGGGCTGGACAGCTCCTTCCATGTCCACGGTGTGGAGCCCGGGGGCCAGTAGCACCGCTTCGGGGCCGACGGGCTTTCCCTTGACCCGGAGTGGGACTCCCAGGGTCGGGTCCACCGTGAGCTTCACCTGGCCGCGGCCCTTCACCTGGCCTGGGGCTCCTACTTCGCCGCGCTCCACCTTCACCGCGACGATCTCCACCCTCCGGGGACGGGAAGGCATGCCTGGCAAACCCACCGCGTCCACTGCCTGCACCCGTGCGAAGTACCGGCCCGGAGGCAGCACTCCCGGGTCGAGAACCTGTGCCGCGTTCGCCTCGGGAGCCCCTTCGGCCACAACCTCGTTGAGGCTCTCGTCACGCGCCAGGACCGCGCGGTAGCTCACCGCCCCTGACACGGGCTGCCACTTCAGCGCGTAGGGCTGGGGGGCACCTCCAAGCGCCATCAGTACCTCCTGGGCACCCAGCCCACTCCAAGCTGGAGCAGCGAGTAACGCCCTGGGAGGCTCGGGGGGTTTCCCAGGCTCCACGCGCGTACCTTTCCCCCCCGGCACCTCCACCTGGGCGCCCTTCCCGGCGACCTGCGCCTTGCCATTGAACACCGCCACGCGGCTCATGCGTTGTGCGTCCACCCCCACGAAGAGCTCCTGCCCGTTCGCCGCCACCTTCGCCGCGGGAGTCGTCAGCGGGAGAGCTTCTCCACGCAGCGCCGCCAGCCGCAGATGGAGGTCTCCCTGCACCAGCTCCACGCCGCTCGATTGGGCGGGCTGCTTCGGGACGGCGGTCTGCTGCGTCCCGTAGATGACGACGAGCGCGTTCTCACGGAGCTGCAGCTTCGAGGTGTCCTTCAGCGTCACTTCCGCTCCCGCGCCTCGCAGCGTGTTCACCTGATAGAGCCGGTACAGGGCCTCGCCCTGCTTCCCGGGCTTCCACTGCGGCTCCTGGGCCGGGCGCGTGTTGACCTCGGGCTTCACGTAGGTGAGGTGCGCCTCGGGCTCGGGCTTGATGCGCAAGCGTGTGCCGGGCACCAGGGCCGGGTGACCGTTCTTCAAGGCGTTCAGCTCGTGGAGCTGGCGGTACGCCTCCGTTTTCCCCCACACCCGTGTGCCGATGGTCTGGCAGGTGTCGCCGGGCTGCGCGACGGTGAACTCGTCCTCCGCAGCGGGACGCTCCTGTGCGCCCGCGAGGGCCGAGGCCAGCAGCAGTCCCAGCGCCAGCAGCCGCTCAGCGGCGCGCCCGGAGTGCCCGTGCCACCTTGCGGCAGAGCTCCAGCGGATCGAGCGGCAGGGGTACGTAGTCATAGATTCCACCTTCGATGGCACGGGTCATGACCGTGAGATCATCCTCACCGCACAGCAACACGGGCGGGGCCTGGGGTGTCCCGGCCAGCTTCCTCGCCAGCTCCAGCCCGTCGCTTCCGGGCGCAGGGACGATGACCAGGGCGCGGATGTCTCCCAGCGGCGCTCCCTCGCTCAAGGGCACTACCTGGAAGCCTACCGCCGCGAGCGCCGTGCTGGCCGCCAGGGAGGGCGAGGCCTTCCCTGCCTCCAAGACGCCCACGGGAAGCTCCGAGGGAACCTCCAGCCCCGCAGGGGCCGTTGAGGGGAGCGGGCGCTCCTTCTTCTTGCCCTCGCCTCGTGGCGCTTGAGGGGAGGGGCTGGACTCGGTGAGCGTTTGGCGCAGCCGCAGGCGCAACACCTGGGCGTTCTCTGGACGCTGCTCTTTCACCTTCGCCAGGCACGCCAGCACCAGCGCCTCCAAGGCTGGCGAAATCTCCAGGCGGGGCCGAAGCTGGCGCATCGGCGGAGCGGGACGGTACAGGTGGCCACTCATGGTCTCCGCAGGAGACTCCTCCGGGAAGGGGGGCTGCCCGATGATGAGCTCGTGGAGCACGCACCCCAGTGAGTAGAGATCTGAGCGCCCGTCCAGCGTCTCTCCCCGGCACTGCTCGGGAGACATGTAGGCGGGCGTGCCGTGCACCATCCCCGCCGCCGTGATGCGAGGCTGCAGCCAGCCCTCCATCAGCTGCGCCAGCCCGAAGTCCAGCACCTTCACGCGAGGGGAGGACAGCTCCCCCGTGAGCATGATGTTGGAGGGCTTCAGGTCCCGGTGGACAACGCCCAGCGTGTGGGCGGCCTCCAGCACCTCCAGCACCTGCGTCACCACGTCCACCGCTACGGGGATGGGCAGCGGGCCCTCGCGGAAGGTCGCCGCGTCCAGCGTCTCCCCGTGCAGGCGCTCCATCGCGAGGAAGAGTTCGCCTCCCTCCTCCCCAAAGTCGTAGACGTGTGCCGCGCCCGGATGCTGGAGCCGCGCCATCAGCATGGCTTCGCGCTGGAAGCGCGCCACGGCTCCCGGCGAGGAGGCCACATGGGCGTGCAGCACCTTGAGGGCCACGCGGCGGGAGAGCCCCGTCTGCTCCGCCTCGTACACCGTTCCCGTGCCGCCGTGGCCGAGCACGCTCAGCAAGTGGTAGCGGCCCCCCAGGATTCGCCCCAGTCGCGCGTCGGGCGCCGTGCTCATGCGGCCACCTCGAAGACCGACGTCGTGGCGTTACGGCCGTGGAGCGCACGCTCGCCCAGGTGACGCAGCACCTCTGCGTCCGGGCCCAGCTTCTCCCGCGTGGCCGCGCTCACGAGGATCTGCCCAGGCTGCGCCATGGACTCCAACCGAGCAGCCACGTTCACCGTGTCGCCGATGACGGTGTACTCCATGCGCTTCTCGCTGCCGAGGTTGCCGGCCACCACCGTGCCCGTGTGGAGGCCCATGGCAAGCTGGACCTCCACGCCCCACTTCTGACGCCAGCGCCGATTCCCCGTCTCCACCCAGCGTCGCAGCTCCATGGCCGCCTCCACCGCCTGCCGAGCATCGTCCGGCTTGGACTCCGGCGTGCCCCACACCGCCATCACGCTGTCGCCGATGAACTTGTCGATGATGCCCCCTCGCCGGTGGATGATCTCCGTGGCGAAGGTGAACAGCTCGTTGAGCAGCGCCACCACGGTTTCAGGCGGCAGGGACTCCGACAGCCGCGTGAAGCCGCACACGTCCGAGAAGAGCACCGTCACCTCCCGGCGCTCGCCTCCCAGCCGCAGCCGCTCCGGCTCCCGGGCGATCAGCTCCACCACATCCGAGGACAGGTAGCGGCTCAGCGCGGTCCGCACGCGCGTCTGCTCCACCAGCTCCTTCTCGGAGGACTCGAGCGAGCGGGCCATCTCCCCCAGGGAGCGCCCCAGGTGTCCCAGCTCGTCCTGGCGCTCCTCTACTCCGCCCTCTACCCGCGTGAAGCGCCGCCCCGCGATGTCCCGGGTGGCCCGCACCAGCGCCTCGATGGGCCGCGCGAGCTGCCGGGCTCCCAGCAGAGCGCCAGCCAGCGCCACCACCGCGCAGATCGCCAGCGCTACGCCCACGCCCGTTCGCATCCATCCCAGCGACGCGTAGGCGAGCGCGCGAGGCCGCTGCACCACCACAGCCCATCCCAGCTCGGGAAGCGTCTCCAGCGCGCCTACCATTGGCTCGCCGTCGTCGTTGAACTCGGGCGAGACACCGAAAGGGGAACGGAAGGACGCGTCTCCCGCCACCGCCATGAAGATGCCGTGCTCCTTTCGAGAGGTGCCGATCCGCGCCGGGTCCGCGTGCAGCACCACCTGCCGGGCGTCGTTCACCACGGAGATGGCGTTGCGCGAGCCCAACCGATCCTCTCCCAGCGTCCGCAGCTGCTCCAGCAGGGGCTCCAGCCGAAGGTGCGTCAGGAGGAGGGCCTGCGTCGCGCCGTCCTTCCGGGCTCGCTGCACCACTCGCAGCGAAGGCACGCCGTTCTTCATCACGACGTCCAGCACCTGCAGGCCCTGCTGGGACTCCGGATGGGCCTGGAGCACGGAGGTCGGCAGCATCTCCGGGACTGCTGGGAGGGGGAGCTCCTTCTCTTTCAGTGTCCCCAGCCGCTCACCCTGGGGAGAGTAGAGCGTGACGAAGTCGATGGCCGCGGAGGCGGTGAGCTTCGATGCGACGAGGGCATCCCGCTCCTCCCCCGAGCCCAGCCCCGGGGCGAGCAGCAGATAGCCCACGCCATCGAGTTCCTGTTGTGCGCGCTCCAGCTCGCCTCGCAGCGTGCGGCGCACGTCCCCCGCGATGGCCAGGTGCAGCTCGCGCGCGGCCAGCCGGAGCGCGTCCGCGTTGACGTTCATCATCACCAGCCCCAGCCCCACCAGCGGCGGCACCGCCACCGCGAGCATGAGCAGCAGCAGCCGCACGGCGAGAGAAAGGCGGGAGGAGGGTATCGGACCCGCTGCTGGAGTCTCTGGGCGTGAGGTCTGCAGGGCTCAGCTCCCACTGGGGTTCTGGCACGGTATCGGGCGTGCCTCGCCATCGGTCATCCTAATGGGCTGCCTCCAGAGGATCGACTTATCCCAGGCTTCCCGAAGGGGCCGGTTGCCTACTCCGCGAGCCTTCGGGCGCTCTCCTCCAGAACCTGGGTCGTGCGGACCCAGCCGGTAGCCTCCGTGTCGAGGTGCGTCAGCACCTCCTGGAAGAAGCGCTTCTCCAGGGCTCGGGCCAGGGTGGCGCCGTGGGCGTCCGCCCACTTCTGCGTGACGTGAGCGCGGATGTCCGCTCCCAGCAGATCCACGAAGCGCTCCAACAGCGGTGTGGACAGCAGGGTACCCGCCCAGATGACGGCGTCGTGCCCCACACCGCCGGTGGCCACTGTCACCACCGCTGCCGCCCCCGAGGGCACCGAGTACACCAATGTGGTGAGCGCTTGGAGCAGCTCCTCGCGCATGCTCCCCTGCAGCTCCGCGCCCACCAGGCTCCGGCAGAACGTGTAGAGGCTCTCGCGATCCGCCGCGTGCGCATGCAGCGCCTCGAAGCCCAGCGGCTCCTCCAGCCGTGCCAGTGTCCCCGGACCGAAGGACTCCGACAGTTTCGCCCGTGTGCTGGCGTCGCCGTGCCACGCCGCTACCTCTGGAGCGAGCACGTCCACCAGCCGCCGCATGCCGTCCCGCAGCGTCTCGTCCGTGGCATGGAGCACCGGGGCCGCCGTGGGCTGCGGGCCTGTGAAGGACTCGCGCACCTTCCGCGAGACGAACGTCAGCGCCGTGGCAACCGCTCGGAAAGGCAGCCGCACGTAACGGTGGAAGGAGCTGCGCGCATCCAGCTCGTCCCGGAACGCGTCCACCAGCACATCCGCGGGCACTCCCTTGAGCGCTGCGCTCTTGCCTACTGCCGCCAGCTCGTGGCGCAGCCGCTGTCGCAACCGCTCGGGCTCGTGCGCGGCTTCCCGTGCGGCCCGGGACAGGGTCTCCAATTCCGCGCGTGCATCCGCAAGCGAGGCGGCCAGCGCCTGCGCCTTGAGCTTCCGGGCGTGCTCGGTCTCTCCCAGAAGCGCGCCGAGCGAGGGTCCGCCGTCCAGCGGCTGTGTGGCCAACGGGCGTTGCCCCGCCTCCACCTCCGGCTGGTGAGGCGCGAGGTAGCGCGCCAGCGGTGGGTGCCCCACATCCGAGGCCAGCTTGTCCAGGTGGCCCCGAGCAACCTCTTCGCGCGTGGCCTCGTTATAGATGATCAGGTAGGGTCGGCCGCGTCCCACCGCCGCGCGCAGGAAGTCCACCAGCGCCGCGTTCTGGTACGTCTGCCGGCTCACCACGAAGACGAGCACGTCCACCGTGACGAGCAGCGCCTCGGTGCGCTCGCGGTTGTCCCGGTACACGCTGTCGAAGTCCGGCGTGTCCATCACCAGCAGCCCCCGAGGTACGGCCTCCGCCAGCGCCAGGTAGAGCCGTCCCGCCGGGCCGGGCTGGTCCACGGGAGCATCCGCACCCGGCGCCACCGGGACGACGTCGTAGCGGCGGGTGAGGAACTCTTTCAGCTCGCCTGTCCACGTCTCCGGGTGGGCCGCTGCAAGGCACTGCTTCGTCAGGCCTCCCTCCGGCCGCGCTGGAGACAGCGCGGCCCCCACGAGTGAGTTGAAGAGCGTGGACTTGCCCACGTTGTTGGGCCCCGCGATGGCCACCAGCAGCAGCGGTGCGTCTCCGCCCAGTCGGGGCAGCAAATCCCGGCGCAGGCGCTCGGTGAGGCGCCGCGCGGCCTCCGCATCCTCGCCCCGAGGAAAGCGCTCGGGCGAGGGCAGGGCGGCGAGGGCAGACTCCAGGACAGCGCGCAGCGCGGGCAGAGCAATCATCGCGTTCACCGGAGCACAGCACGCACCGCCCGCCGCGCCCAGTTCTTCTTCGCCCCTCTGTCCATAGGGGACACAGCGCAGGGACGACGCTATGGTCCTCCGCCATGCGTACCCACGTTGCCAGCTTGTTCGTCGTGGGGCTCCTGGCCTGCACCGCCTCGCGCACCTCCGAGCCCGATGCCACCGCGGCCGCTGCCCATGAGGGAGCCCCGCTGCCGTTCATCGAGGATGATTACGACCGTGCGCTCACGGAGGCCAAGGCGAAGGGGCTGCCCCTCTTCGCCGACATCTGGGCCCCGTGGTGTCACACCTGCCGCTCGATGCGGGCCTACGTCTTCACGGACAAGGCGCTCGCGCGGCACGCCGGACGGTTCGTCTGGCTCGAGATCAACACGGACCTTCCGAAGAACGCCATCTTTCAGGAGAAGTACCCGGTCGAGAACTGGCCTACCTTCTTCATCATCGACCCGAGGGAGGAGAAGGCCCTCGTGCGCTTCGCGGGCAGCGCCACCGTGGCGCAGCTCGAGAAGCTCTTCGAGGATGGAGAACGTGCCTACCGCGGTGACGCGAAGGGCGCCGAGGCCGACCTGGCCCGGGGCGATGCGCTCTATGGCGCAGGCAAGCCGGCCGAGGCAGCACAAGCCTTCTCCCAGGCGCTCGCCGAGGCTCCGCACGACTGGTCCCGCCGGGGCCGGACGGTGGAGTCGCTGCTGGTCGCCCTATGGGGCGCGAAGCAGTACGACGTCTGCGCGCAGAAGGCGGCCGAAGAGCTGCCACGCTTGCCGCGCTCGCCGTCCCTGGCCAACGCGACGACCATGGCCATCGGCTGCGCGGCCTCAATGGCTCCGGAGAATCCGCAGCGCAAGGCCCTGCTGAGCGCGTTCGATGCCAAGGGGAAGGAGATCCTCGCGCCTCCACTCATTGACATGCCCGCGGATGACCGCTCCGGCCTCTATGAGGCCATGGTCGAGGGCCGGTCCGAGCTGGGCGACGAGGCTGGAGGCAAGGCCCTGGCCCAGGAGTGGCTCACGTTCCTCGAGGCTGAGGCCGCCAAGGCCCCCAACCCCGATGCACGCTCCGTCTTCGACTCGCACCGCATGTCCGCGGCGATGATCCTCGAAGAGCCCATGCGCGCGGTCCCGGCCATCGAGCAGAGCGAGAAGGATCTCCCCAACGACTACAATCCGCCCGCTCGGCTGGCCGTGCTCTACCGGATGCTGGGGCGGCTGGATGACGCGATGGCCGCCAGCGATCGGGCCCTGGCGAAGGTTCAGGGTGCGCGGCGGCTGCGAGTCCTCTCGGACCGCTCGGCCATCCTGGCCGCTCGCGGGGATAAGGCCGGTGCCGTAAAGACGATCGAAGAGGCGATTGCCTACGCCAAGTCACTGTCCGAGGCCCAGGTGTCCCCGCGCCAGCGTGAGGCCCTGGAGAAGAAGCTCACGGAGCTGAAGGCAAAGTAGGCACGGCCGGGCTATCGCGGCTGTGCCGCCATGCGGGTGTCGAGGTCCAGCAGCTCATAGGCCTCGACCCGCGCGTGGCCCATGCCGCCATCGGTGAAGATGAGCGCGGCTTCCCGAGAACCGAGCTTCGCGGGAGTGCCGTGCGCGTAGGCGATGCGCTCCCCGTCCGTCACGAGGTGCCGCAGCACTCCGTCTCGCACCTCTCCCGGCAGGCCCAGCAGCTCGCGGCTGCGCTTGTCCCGCGTGTGCCCCACCACCTGTGTCAGCCCCGCGGGCAGACGCCTCGGATCGAAGCGGCGGCGAGGCGTGACACGCGTGCGCTCGGCATCGTCTGGGTGGAGGCTCGGGCGGTGGTAGAAGATGCCTCGGCCCTCGCCATAGTCCGCGCTGCCCGGGTGGTGCAGCTGGGGGACAATAAGCCGTCCGCCCTTCCAGACATCCACCGCCGCATCGAGCGCCCCGTTCAACGCGGCCGCTATCCGCGGGGCATCCGCGGCGTGCTCCTCGGAGACACCGGCGGCCGCCAGGTCCTCCCGCGTCACCCCTGCGTGCAGGACGAGCAGCTCCGGTCCGGCCGCATACGCTGTGCGCAGGCGGCGCTCCCGGAGGAGGTGGGTGATCCACGTGCGCTGCTCCTCCCGGAACGTGCTGAAGTCCCGCGCGACCAGCTCCACGGTAGGCACCTGCGGAAACCGGCCGAGGAAGGCCCGCTCCCGCATCTCGTCCGTGTCGTCGCCGTCGTAGAGGGCATCCGCCTCCCGCTGGGCCTCGGCGAAGGTGGCATCGCTGAACTCCGCCAGCTCTCCCACGCGCCCGAGATCATGGTTCCCCGCGAGGATGACCGCCTGATCGGGCGGATGCGCCGCGAGCCACGCCACGAGCCGCAGGGCGCTCTGGGCCACGGCCTCCCGCTCGGGTGCCTTGCCCCAGTCGAAGTGGTCCCCCACCGACACCAGCTGCACCTCCGGACGCAGCCATCCCTGCTCCGTCAGCAGGCCGTGGTGGTCCAGGATGGCCAGGAAGCGCGTGAGGTCCGCCTGCGGATCTCCGATGGCGACCCGCAGTCGCCGCTCGGGAGGAGAGGACTCGGGGGGCGCGGAGCGGGGAGCCCCTGACGCGCAGGCGGCGGCCCGATCCAGCGCGGCCTGGAGGCGAGGTGACGTCACCCGTGCATCCTAAACACGGGCTCTGCCGCCCGCATGTTTTCTCTGCCGAGGACGGCTTCTTAGGTCGCCTGGAAGAACTTCGCGATGAGCGCCGAGCGGCTCTCCACCTGGGCCTTGCTCAGCACGTGGGTGACGTGCACTTCCACCGTGCGCTCCGCGCAGCCCAGCCGCGCCGCGATGGCCTTGTTGCTCGTGCCTTGGATGATGTGCTCGAGCACCTCGGCCTCGCGCACCGTCAGCCCCCAGCGGCTGGCCAGCACGTGGACCCGGGCGCTTGCCTGTGCCTCCGTGCTGCGATCCACCACCAGGTAGTGGGGAGACAGTCCCCGCACCTGCAGTGCGGTGACGGAAGTACCGGGAGGCGGGGGCTCGCCCTGGCCATGCCGGCGGATGATCTCCGCCAGCGACGGAGAGGCGCGCTCCGCCAGGGCCCGCCCCGCGCTGTTGGCGTACACCACCCGCCCCTTGGAGGAGAGCACGTAGGCCGGCTGCCCGAGTGCCTCCAGCGCCGCCTCCAGTGCCGAGCCCAGCAGCCCTGCCTCCCGCAGCCGCGTCTCCAGCTCCAGCCGCCGCTGCAGCGAGGGCACCAGCTCCTGGAGCAGCCGCTGCTCGCGAGGCGTGAACGGCTCCGAGCGCAGCGCGCCCACCCACGCCAGCAGCGTGGAGCCCTCGCACACGAGCGCCCGAAGCTGGAACATGTGCTCCATCTTCAACTGGCGGTAGAGGGTCACCGTACCCCCGGTCACCCGCTCACGGACCCGGGCCTCCTCCGTGGGCCCAATGCCCAGCCGCCGCCACGCCCCGGCCTTCAGATCATGCAGCGGCGTCTCCCGCGTCTCCGTCTCCTCGTGAGGCCGGAAGTGCAGCGCCCGGTTGCGCTGCGCGGCAGCGGGACGTGCGGGATCGAAGTAACCCCAAGGGTTGGGCTGCTGGCGCAGGAAGCCGTTGAGGGTGCCGAGCAGCTCTCCCTGCGGCTGCGGAAAGCCCGCGCTGTGGCAGAAGCTGGCCGCGTAATGGTCCGGCGCCAGCTCCACGCCGTAGGCCACCATCCGCTCCGCGCGCAGTCCCTCCCGGAGACCGTCCATCAACCCGTGGAGCACATCTGCCCCCGGCTCGACCGTGTCCAACCGGCCTTGGAGGTCCGCAATGAGGCCCTTGTCCCTGGAATCGAACATATTCACGATTTCCGAGTATACGGGTTTGCGTGACAACTGGATGCACCGGTGGGTCCAAATCACTCCATGTGTCGTCTCTCAGATTCTTGGAAGTTAATAGCTTTCCAGGTGTTACCCGACCTCAGGGGTTCCACGCATGGAATCTAATGGCTCATCGGCGAGAAACTACTTATCGGCTCGCCGGGGGGGAGGGCCACTTTCAAAGGTCTGCTGTCCCATCAGACGCGCGCCAGGTCCCACCAGGCCTGACGCGCGTTGCCTTTTGTGCGGCCGGGGAGAAGTCCCCTGTCCTTGTATGCTGAGGGGGCGCCATGACCATCGACATCGCCTTCAAGACGCCCGATGCGCTCGTGTTCGCTACGGACGGGCTCGCCACGGTGATGGAGGTGGATGGCCGTGGCCAGGAGCGCTTCCTCTCGAACATGGCCAACGTGGAGAAGCTGGTGCCGCTGTCCCACGACCGGCTGCTCGCCATGTTCAACGGGGTGGGCTCGATTGGCGGCGGGACAGTGGCCACCTCGCTGCGCGCCTTCGATGACCGAGCGCCCCTGCGAGAGGGCGAGTCCGTGGGAGACTACGCGCGGCGGCTGCATGTGGAGCTGGAGGCCCAGGCCCTCCGCAAGTTGGGGGCGCTGCCGCGTCCCTTCCACCTCATCATTGGAGGCTTCGCGCCCCCGCCGAAGGAGGGCGTGGAGCCGCCCACCCTCTGGTCCATCCAGTGGAGCGTGGACCCCAACATTCCCACCACGCCCACGCCCATCCTCCACACCGAGGAGGATGGGAGCGACATCAAGCACGCCTTCGGCGTCCACTATGCCGGGGTGACGGAGGCCGTGGCCCGCTTCGTCGAGGGATTCGACCCGGCGCTGCCCGAGAAGCTGGCGGTGTTGCTGGCGGGCACGGACGCGGAGGATGCGCCGCCTGGGTTGCTGGAGCAGCTGGCCCAGGAGGCGCGCCGGACGGGCACTCCCTCCCTGCCCCTGTCCAACGCAGATGCCCAGGCGCTGTCCCGGCGTTATGCGCGGCGCGTGCTGCGCGCGGCGTTCTTCTCTCCGGCGCAGGAGCCGCTCTCCGAGCACTTCTCCCTGCAGGCGGCGGTGGACTACTGCGTGTTCCTCGCGCAGTGCGCCTATGCGCGGGAGAACCTGTCGCCCACGCGCCGAGGTGCGCCTCGCGTGGGCAGCACGCTTCAGGTGGCGTACGTCGTTCCGAATCGCCCCGCGCACGTGCTGGCCAGCATCAAGCTGGGCGTGCGCCTGCAAGGCATCGACGGAGGACTTCCATGAGTGCACGCAAGCCCCGAGGCACCGGCCGAGGCGCTTCGAGCAAGTCGAAGGGAAGAGGCCCAGCGAAGAGCAAGAGTCCGGCGAGCAAGAAGGCTCGGGGGGCTCGCAAGGCGCCTGCGCGCAAGGCTCCCGCCGCGGCCACGCCCCCGGCGGTCCTGGAGGGCTCGCCCTCAGGAGCGCCCCTGGCGTTCGGCAGCCGCACCTCCGAGCTGCCTCCGCCCGACCAGGTGCGCTCGGCAGAGGCCTCCGTGATGCGGGGCCAGGTGGCTCGCCGGGGGTTCGAGGCAGTCATGTCCCAGCAGCCCGCGCCGCCGAGGCCGCGTCCCGCCGCGCCTCGAGGGGTGTCACTGGGCTTGAGAGGAGGTCTCATGGACGCAGGTAGGCCCGCCGAGGATCCGAAGAAGCTCGAGCAGCGGGAGCGCGATCGGCTCGCTGCCCTGCGCAAGGAGACGTCGAAGCGGACCTCCGCCATGGTGCGGCCGGACTACTTCGGCACCTCCGAGCACCGGGCCTCCGCCGAGCAGCTGGATCGCATGCTCAAGGGCGAGGCCGTCTTCCCCAAGGCCGTCGGGAGGCAAACGCATGTGCTGCTGCGCGTGGCCAACCCGGAGCTCGCGCCCGACGCGGTGATCGAGCGCTCCCGCCTCTCCGTGGCCAGCGCGGAGCCGTCCTGGCGAGAGCCCTTCCAGGCCCGGCTCGAGAACCTCATGGCCAACTACCGCCCGCTCACGGAGCTGGAAGTCCGCCCCGGCCTCACGCTCACCTATGGCGATGTGGTGGCGCTGGCGGGGGACTACTACGCCACGCCGGAGGAGCTGGCCGCGGAGGTGACCCCGGCCGTGGCCAAGGCCATCCGCAGTGTGACGCCCCATGACGAGGGCACCTTCCTGCTCAACACCCACCGGGGCTGGTTCGACTACGCCTCGCTGGCCAATGAGAACCAGGACCACTTCGCGCCCCGGAGCTGGTCGCGCTACCTGGTGCACCATGCGGAGGCCCTGCGGCTGGCGCTCGACAGGGACTTGGACGCGGCGCTGGTGCGCAACGCCTTCGCGGATCACTTCCTCACGGATGCCTTCGCCTCGGGTCACCTCCGCGTGCCGAGGGATGCGCTCGTGGGGCTGCCGGGCGCGCTGCCCACGCGGAAGATGCACGACGAGGAGAACGTCCAGGGCCTGTGGGTCCAGAGCGCCACCGGCTTCGTCTGGCGCTGCTACGGAGACGACAACCTGGGCACCAACCCCGTGCACCTGACGCTCACCGCGCATGCGGTGGGGCTGTCGCTGCTGCGCGTCTTCAAGGCCTATCGGCTGGAGGGCGCGGAGCGCGAGACGCTGCACGACGCGCTGGACGAAGTCTCCGAGCCCGAGCTCACCGCGGGCCAGATGGTGGACCCGCGCACGCTGCCGCGCGTGCTGGGCAACGTGGTGGGCCTGCCGGACATCCGCGAGCACCTGCCCGTACCGCTCGGGAGCCTGGAGGAGCCCGACACCGCGAACGTGCTGGCCAACTACCTGCCCCAGGTGGGACCCAACGGCCAGCGCCGCAAGGGGACGCCGGACTTCGAGGCGTACTTCCGCTTCGTGTGACGGCGCCCCTCAGGGCTTCTGCTCGAGCCTGCCAGCCAAGGACGCCAGCGCGCCAAGCCCGCGCTGGAACTCCTCGAACGTGAGCCGCCCCTCGGCGAACTGCTCGCCCAGGCTGGCGAGCGACTGGGACTCGGCCACCGCCATCCACGCGCGGTGGGACTTCTCCTCCGCGGCGTTCGCGGGAGGCGCCCACTTCGAGGCGAGTACTTCCAGGCGCGTGCGCGCGGCCTCCGCCAGCCGCGAGAGTTCCTCGAGCCTCTCCGGCGCCAGCGTGCCGGGCTTCACGTCGATGACGCAGAGGGAGCCCACGGTCTTCCCCTGGACGCGCAGCGGGAAGCCCACGTACGCGCGGATGCCGTAGCGCTCCACCAGATCCGTGGGGAGCTCCGCGACCTGCCGGGCGTCCTCGATGTGCAGGGGCCGATCCCCGGCCACCACGAACTGGCAGAACGAGGTGCAGCGGTCCGTGGCGAGCGACGCGCGCAGATCCGGCGGCAGCCCCACGTGCGCCCGGAAGAACTGGATCTGATCCACCACCAGCGACACCAGCGCGATGGGGAAGCCGCTCACCTCCGCGGCCCGGGCCACCAGCCGCTCCAGCTCGGGGTCCGGCGTCCGGTCGAGCAGTCCTCCATCGAAGGTCTGGAGCCGCGCTCCATCGTCCAGGACCGAGAGATCTTCGGGAAGCTTGCCGCTCATGACTGGACCTCCGACCGCTGGGCGTAGCGGATGCAGAGCGGGAAGACGACCTTCTCCTCGGTGGTGAGCATCGAGCGCAGCGAGGAGGCCACGGCGCGGAAGCGCTCATGGAACCGGGCAGGATCCGGATCCGGGGACTGAAGGAAGCCCATGATGGCCGCGGACATCACCCGCATGTTCGCGCGGAAGATGGTGAGGACCGAGACGCTCGTCTTGTCTCCCTCCTGCTGGAAGCCCTGAAGCGTCGCGTCATAGAGCGCCAGCTTGGCCTGGTGGTGGGGAACGAAGACCTCCTCCAGGCGGCGCAAGGCCGCAGCCAGTTCTCTCGGGCCCGCAGTCTCGCAATTTCGCAGCAGGGCTCGCAGCCGCGAGTGGTCTTCCTGAAGGGATTGGAGCCTGGCGTGCATCAGGGGATGTGTAGGCAGGGAGGGAACAGGTCAACCAACGCTTCATCCAGGGTCGCGGGATCCAGTATGTCCCCTTTCTATCAAACAGGGGGGCGACCTATGAAAACACTCAAGAAGAGCGCGGCTTGCTGGGGAGTGGCTGTCTGCCTCACAGTGTCAGGTTGCCAGACACCCGGAGTGATGAGGCCTCGGCAGTACAGTGCCTCGGAGACCGGGGCCTTCGCCGCGGATTCGTCGGACTCGGGGGCTTCGTCGGACTCGGGGGCTTCGTCGGACGGGTCGAACTCGGATTCCGGGAACTCGTCGGATGGGTCTGGGAACTCGTCGGGCGACTCCAACTCGGACTCGGGCAACTCGTCGGGGGATTCCAACTCAGACTCGGGCAACTCGTCGGATGACTCGTTGGGTGACGCGGGCTCGAACTCCGACAACTCGTCGGACAACTCGTCGGGCGGCTCGTCGGGTGATGCCAACTCGAACTCCGACAACTCGTCGGGCGACTCCAACTCGAGGACGAGCGGCGAGAACAACAACCCCTTGGCCTCGGCCACTGTCATCGGCCTCACCGCAGCTGGGCTGGGCGCTGTGTTCTGGCAGGCTGCTCATCGCGCCATGAGGGAGCCACCTCCTTCGTCCGCGCCGCCGCCTCCGCCTCAGGAGGTTTCCCGGGCCGCGCAGACGTATCTGCGTTCTCGCACGCACCAGCTTCGCGAGGACCTGGCGCTGGGGGCAGGGCCCACCATCGAGGAGCTGGCCTCCCTGGCGCGCATCCGCCGTGAGAACCTGAGTGTGTTCGGCCGGCTGTTGCGCGCCCACCGTCAGGAGCTGTTGGCCCTGGCGGACACGCGTGCACTGACGCCCGAGCGTGCGGTGGAGTGGATGCGGCGGGTGGGTGAGCTTGCCTCCACGGATCCTCGGCTGGAGGAGGACCGGCGCGCGTTCCTGGCGGCGTACGAGGCAGGGGAGCTGAGCCGGTGAGGCTCCTGGCGCTGGTGAGCGTTCTGCTAGGGGCGCTCCCGGCCGGTGCCGAGCTTCCTCTGTCCGAGCGCATCGCCGCGCTGGAAGCGGAGCATGGCGTGGTGCTGCGTCCGCGTGAGGCCTGGGACGCGGCGCTCGTAGCGGAGATCGAAGCGGGCCTGGCCTCGCTTCCTCCTGCGCTGCGCCGTCCGCCGGGTGGCCTCTTGGAACTGGAACTGCACCGTGAGTCCTCTCCCCTGGGCCTGGGTGATGGGAGTGTCACCCGGCCGGAGTGGACCGAGGGCCACCAGCGCTTTCACCTCTATCGCTACGCGCCTTCCAAGGAGCGGCGCGCGACCTTCCGGCTCTCGCGCCTGACGGACGAGGAGGCCGAGCGGCTGTGGCGCCGCCGCGCCGTGGTGCATGCCGTGGTTCAGCGCTGGGATGACGCGCGGGGCTGGAGCCAGGGCCCGCGCTGGCGCCGCCTGAATGGGTGGGTCGGGCCCTTCGAGCGCTTGTTCACCTTCCACGAGGAGGTGCTCATGCGCTACGCGGGCGCCTTCAGCCGCGCGAGAGGGCAGGTGAGCGCGTCGCTGGATCTCGTCACCTTCGCCGAGGAGCTGCTCGCCCCCGTGGAGTCCCTGCGTCCCGACGCGCTTGGCGTGGACGATCAGGTGCGCTGCCAGGAGTTCTCCAAGGCCCGGGCGCTCTCGGAGAGCCTCGCCGCCGAGGGGCTCGCCTCCCTGCCACCGCGCGGGCGCTGCCCGGCCTTCGACACCTGGGCAGAGCTGGAGAACCTCACCCACTTCGAGGTGATGATGGCGGCCGCGTCGGGACGGCAGCCCGAGTCCCTCTTCGGCCACCTGATGCTGCGCCCCGTATGGCGCGAGGGCGCCGTGCCTCGCGGGCCAGGGTTCGCGCCGGTGGTGCAGCTGGTGGCGCTCACCGGGCTGGAGGCGCGCGGGCTGCAGTACTCCCTCAAGGGATTGCTCGGGGGCTACGACACGGGCTTCCTCACCACGACGATGGGAGAGGTGTCTCACGAGACGATGGAGCTGGAGCAGCGCTCCGTGCGCCGCTTCCGACTGCGGCTCACTCCCACTGAGCAGGTGCGGCTTCTGGAGCGCATCTGGGAGCTGGAGCGGCGCGGCTACTTCCCCTACCGCTTCTTCACCGAGAACTGCGCAAGCGCGCTGGTCTTCCTTCTCAATGGAGCGCTCGAAGGAGGCCGCAAGGTGCGGCTGCCCGGCTCGCTCTGGGTGTTGCCCGCCGCTGCCTTGGACATGATCTCCCGCGTGGAGGTGGAGGCTCCTGGGGGCGAGACCCAGCCGCTCCTCGAGTACATCCCGGATGACTTCGAGTCCACCGAAGCCCGGGCGGAGCGGGCGCATGTGTCGCGCGAGGAGCTCCTGAGCGGGCTCTCCGCCCAACTGCCGTCCGCGGCGCGCGCCCGGCTGCGGCTGCTGCACTGGCGCCTGCGCTCGGCCAGCCCCGAGGTGCGCCGCGCTACCTATATAAGGATGCCCGAGGTCCTCACGGAGCTGCTCCAGGCGGTGCCTCCCGAGCAGGTGGACGAGGTCCGCCGACAGCTCCACGCCTACATGGCCTGGTCGGTCCGCGTGGAGCGAGGCGCCGCGGACCGTGCGGAGGGCGAGAAGCTGGAGATCGAACGGAACCGCGTCCTCGCCGTGCGCGTGCGAGTCCCCTCCGCGGCCGAGGGCGTACGGGACCGCCAGCGCCAGTTCGAGCGGGAGGACGAGCTGCAGCGCCGCCTGGCGGTGCTCGATCGGATCAGCCTGCTTCAAGAGGCACTCGCCAAGGCCCCGCGGCGCCCGGCGACTTCCGAGGAGCTGCGCATCCTGGAGCAGGCGGAGGTGACGGAGGCCGCGTTCATTGCCTCGACCGAGGCCCAGGGCGCGCTGCAGGAGGGAGCGCTGGCCAGCGTGGATCCAGGAACCTTCCTCGCGGAGGACCACCGCCAGAAAGTGGAGAGTGCGCAAGCCTGGGCCGATGGCGCCCTGGTCAGGTCGGGTGCGGCCCGCATGGTGATGGCGATGGGCGTGGACTTCCCAGCGGCAGGAGGCTCCCGGCCGGTGCTCGTCTTCCAGTCCGCCGGGCTCAGTGAGTCGCTGGGAGATGCGCGCCTGCACGGCTTCCAGTCGGGGAGCGAGCTGCGCGCGCTGGAGGGCGAGCTGTCGCTCCTGCCGCGGAAGGGGGTCCCTCGGGTGCTCAGCTCCCGGTTCACCCTGGTGGGCTACCGCACCCTCATGCGCGAGCTGCCCATCCACCAGCGCTCGGTGAGAGACGCGCTCGGGTGGGGAATGGCGGCCCAGATGGAGACCCAGCGGGAGCGCGCGGTCCCATATCGTGCGACGGCCCTCGCCGAGGCGCTCGCGGTGGTGTCCGAGGGGCCTCGCTTCCGCCACTTCACGGTGCTGGGCGCGGGGATGAAGGCGGGAATGCATTGGGGGCCCGGCGTCCTGGCTCCGGCGCTCGGGCCCCGGCTCTCACTCTCACATCGCACCGGTTTGCCCGGCTCGCTCGCCAACGCCGTGCGACTGGAGGCGGAGTACGCGCCCTTCTGGCGCATGGGCGACGGCATCACCCACGAAGCCATAGGCACGCTGCAGGTGGACCTCGCGGTGGGACAGCTCGGCCGCTACCGGCTGTTGCTGGCACCTCGCGCCCAGGCCCGTTGGGCGGGACGGCTGGCGTCCCGCCTCGACAGCACCCTGGAGCGGCGGCTCGTCCTGGGCCTGGAGCTGAACTGACGCGGCGTCAGCGTGCGCTCGGGTACATGTCCCGCTCGGTGATGCGCTGCCGCGAGTACACCCCGGAGATGGCGCCCAGGAACGTGCCGATGATGTGGGCCACGAGCCACTCCTTGAAGCTGAGGCCCATCAAGAAGAGCAGACTGGGCTGCTCGCTCATGAAGTGGAGGAACCACAAGAGGCCGGGCACGGCCACCGAGGTCACCGCCGCCGCGAACAGCGCCCGCTTCATGCTGCCCGCGTGGTAGCCGCCGACCAATCCACCCAGCAGGCCGTTGAAGACCGGCATCCAGAAGGTGATGAAGCTCGTGAGCACCATGGCCGCGATGCTGACCACGGTGATGTTGTGCTTGAGCGAGATGCCCTCGGGCCTGAGCGTGATGCCCGGGGGAAGGTCGGCATACGTCTCAATCCGGGCCGGCTCCGTGGCGTACGAGGGAGGGGTCTTGTCCTGGTCCGAAGGAATCAGGGTGGTGTCTGACATGCGGGGCTCCGGTTCGTTGCGTGTTGTTGAAGATGCGACACGCTTCCCGGAGCGGCACGGGGGCGAGCCCACCCGGCCTGCATGCGGACAGCCAGGGCCCGGTCTCCCGGGAGGCACCGCGAGGAGCAGGACGTGGCCCTGAGAGCTGACTATGCTGCCGCGCCCTGCTGTACCGGTTTCTCACCCCTGGATGGAAAGCCCATGAGCCTCCGCCGTGCCTCGTTGAGCATTGTCCTGGTTGCCGTCAGTCTGTTGTCCGCCTGTGCGCTGCGCCCGCATTACAGGGACATGGTCCAGCCCGAAGGCGCCTCGAAGGCCGCGGACGGTCAGGTCCTGACAATGCGGGTGGTGAACCCGGCCACGGGACAGCCCATCGAGGGCGCCAAGGTGATCGCCGGCGGGGGCCGCACGCGCCTGGCCACGACGAGCGACGCCCAGGGCCGCATCTCCGTGCCCGTGGCCAAGGCGCTGCTCGACGAGAACCCGCTGGTGGAGGTGGTGCTGCCCAAGGGCGTGCAGAGCTACCAGTTCCAAGTGGAGCTTCCGGCCGAGTCCCCGCCGCCCGCGGCCCCGGTGGCCCCGGCCGCCCCGGAGGAGAACACGGGCTCTACGGGCTCCCTGGCGCCCTCGAGCCCGTCGGCTCCGGACACCCCCGCCGTGCCGCCGGCTCCCGAAGCTCCGGCTTCTCCCAACCCTGGGAAGTGATCAGCCCAGCTTCGCGTGGAAGAACTCCACCGTGCGCTTCCAGGCCAGCTCGGCGTTGTCCCGCGAGTACACCTGGGGGCGCGTGTCATTGAAGAAGGCGTGCTGCGCGTCGTAGCGGTGGATCTCCGCGGGCACGTTCGCGCCCTTCAGCTTCTTCTCCAGCGCGTCCACGCGGTCCGGCGAGCACCAGTTGTCGATCTTCGCGTAGTGGCCGAGCACCGGCGCGCGGATCTTCGTCACGTCCGCCTTATCGTCTCCCGGGATGCCGTAGAAGGGCACGCACGCGGCGATCTCGGGATCTTTCGCCGCGAGGAAGAGCGCCACGGCGCCGCCCATGCAGAAGCCCGTCACGCCCACCTTCGTTCCCGGCTTGCGCTGGCGCAGCGCCTCGGCCGCGCGCCGCAGCACCTCTCCGGCCTGTTGCCAGTCCATCGAGTTCAGGTACTGCTGCGCCGTGGCCTCGTCCTTGGCCACCTTGCCGCCGTAGAGATCCGCTGCGAAGACCGTGAAGCCCTCGCGCGCCAGCCGATCCGCCACGCCCCGGATGTGCTCGTTCACGCCCCACCACTCGTGGATGAGGATCACCGCACCCTTCGAGGAGCCTCCAGAAGGCTCACTCAAGTAGCCCGGGACTTCCTTGCCATCGGTTCCAGTCAGCTGCGTCGCTTGTGCCATGGGTCAGCCCCCTCGTGAGTGACAGGAGGCGGCACCATAGACCCGAAGCGGACGCGAGAAAGCGGGACTTCAGCGGAACCAGCGGACGAGACGCCGGCCCTGTCGTCTCCTGTACTCCGCGAGCCGCCGCGGGAAGTCCGCGGGCAGGGAGAGGAAGCGCACGCCATACCGGCCTCGCGCCCGCTCGCCGGCGTGTTGACGCATCCACACCACCTCGCCCTCGAAGGCGAACTCCGTGCCTCCGAGGTTGACGGTGCCCTCCAGCGGCGTGCCCGGCTTCACCGGCTGGAGCATCTCGGCCTGGAAGCCCCGGCCGGACACATCCCAGGTGTACACCGGAAGCATCCCCTTCAAGCGCACGGGGAGGCAGTAGGAGTAACGCGGAATCACTCGTGGGCGGTACATACCTGTAGCGTGCCACTGGGTTTCCATGCGGCAAGTTTCTGGCCGCCAGCTCCCGCTGGCGGAGCGGCCGTAGGTGCTCCAGATTGAAGAGGCGGGGAGGCGCCATGTCGAAGGCATTCACCAAGGAAGACAGCGGCGGCGACGAGGGGCTCGTCCCCGTGCGGCCGCGCACCGGTCAGGGTGAGAAGCGCTACATCACCGCGGAGGGCTACCAGGCACTGCAGGAGGAGCTCGCCGTGCTGCTCGCTCCGGAGCCGAGCGCCGAGGGCCAGACGGAGCTGGACGCGGGCGTGCGCAAGCGGGAGCGCGAGCGCCGTGCGCAGCAGCTCGCGGACACGCTGGAGGAGGTGCGGGTGGTGACGCCCGAGCCCTCTCAAGAAGGGCACGTCTTCTTCGGCGCTTGGGTCTCTCTGGAGGATGAGGATGGCGCCGAGGTGCGCTACCGCATCGTCGGCCCGGACGAGGCGGACGTGAAGGCGGGCCGGCTCAGTGTGGAGTCACCGCTCGCGCGTGCGCTGCTCGGCAAGGAGGTGGGCGAGTCCGTCCAGGTGGAGCGGCCGCGTGGAGCCGTGGAGTACACGGTGACGGACGTCACCTACTCCCCGCCTACCCACTGAGAGTAAAGTCGAGGGGTCTTCCCGGCGCGCCGCGCGCCCGAGGCTGCCCTCATGATGTCTGCCCCAGCCCTTCGACTTCCGCCCCTCCTCCGCTTGGTGCTCATCGGGGGCTCCATCGTCGTGGGACTCTTCACCTTCGTCTATGCGCGGCTGGTCTGCACCTTCATCTGCAGCCTGTCTCCGCCGGTGCTGGCGCGCACCGTCATCGCGCTGTCGCTGTTCCACATCGTCCTGCGCGAGCTGCTGCTGCGGTTCATCCCCGGCTCGGTGGAGAAGAGCACGCCCGCGCGCCGGGCCTGGCTGTTGTCGGTGCTCTCGTGGGGGCTGACGGGGCTGGTGGGCATCGTCGTGCACGCCACGCGCTACCCCACCTTCCCCGCCCCCAGCCATCTCAAGTTCGCCGTGGGCTACTGGTTGCTCGGCGGTGGGCTGCTCGCGCAGGTGGAGTACCTCCTCTTCGAGCACGCGCTGCCGGCCAGCCCCACCCAGTCTCCCGAGGCGCAGCTGCGAGAGCGGCTCGGGCGCCGGCTGATCGAGGGCTACGTCATCTTCACCACCGTGCCCGTGGTCATCCTGCTGCTCACGCTTCAGCGGTTCATCTACGAGCTCCAGGGCGACCGGCAGTACCTCCTCGAGGCAGCGGGGCTTGCCATCGGCTTCACGGGCGGAGCGCTCGCGGTGGCCATGGCCTATGGCCGCAGCCTGCGCCGGGACTCGGAGCAGCTGCTGGAGGCGATACGCCGGGTGGGCACGGGAGACTTCCAGCCAGGAGCCGCGACGAGCCGCCCGGACGAGCTGTCCCTCGTGGCCGCCGGCATCAACGAGATGGCGGGAGGGCTCCAGCTCCGCGAGCGCATTCGCGAGGCGTTCGGCCGCTTCGTCTCGCCCCAGGTCGCCACCGAGTTCATCGAGAAGTACGCGCAGCACGGCAAGGCAGCGGTGCTCGGCGGCAGCCGGAGGGACATGGTGGTCCTCTTCAGCGACCTGCGCGACTTCACGCGGCTGTCCGAGTCCCTGTCGCCCGAGGTCCTCATCGAAGTGCTCAACGGCTACTTCCAGGAGATGGTGGGCGCCATCCAGCAACACGGCGGCATGGTGGACAAGTTCATCGGAGACGCGGTGCTCGCCACCTTTGGACTCACGGCGGGGCAGGGTGATCCGGCGGTCGCGGCCGTCTCCGCGGGGCTGGAGATGCAGCGGCGCCTGGAGGCCTACAACGCGAAGCTCGCCGAGCGCGGAGTGCAGCTGCGCGCGGGCATCGGCATCCACGCGGGCGAAGCGGTGGCGGGCTACCTGGGGAGTCCGGATCGGCTGGAGTTCACGGTCATTGGACACACCGTCAACGTGGCCTCGCGCATCGAGGGCCAGGCCCGCGAGCCCCGGCCGCCGCTGCTCTTCAGCGAGGAGGTGGCACGGCGGCTCGGTGAGGCCTTCCGCGTCCAGGAGGTAGGGACGGTGGCGCTCAAGGGGGTGGCCGGCGAGATGCGGCTGCTCACCGTGGCAGGAGAGACCCGGACGGTCCGAGTGGCGTGAGGCCCTCGGAGGATGCGCGAGGGGACTCGCGGAGGACGGGGCGGAGGGTATGATGGACGCATCCTTCGCTGGGAGCCCCCGAGATGAAGCGCTTCGTCATTGTCTTCTCCAACGAGCCGAGTGAGCCCGCCCCGTGGATCCCCCGGGCCTGTGAGGCCGCGAAGGTGACGTACCTGGACAACGATCCCATCACCACGGAGCTCTCCAAGAACCCGGAGGCGCAGAAGCAGCTGCTCTCCAACATCCCTCCGGGCGAGAACGCGGCGCTGGCGCCCCACTACAAGGCGGCGCTGGAGAAGGTGGCCGGCAAGGAGGCGCGCATCGGCCTCTACAGCAACAGCTGGCTCTTCTACCTCGGGCAGGCGGACGGCTGCGTCCTGGACTTCTCCGGGCTGGAGGCCCAGCGCCAGCAGGGGCTCGCCGGCGGCATGAAGAAGCAGGACGTGGACGACTACGTGGCCAAGTACAGCAAGCAGATGCAGGACCGGGCGCGCAAGTACCTACCGCCGGAGCGCATCCTCGTGCTGCCCACGAACGAGTCCGACGCGAAGAAGGCCGAGCTGGCCGCCGCCTTCATCCGCAAGCTGGGCTGAACCCCATCCGATGCAGCGCCTGAGCCGGGTGGCCCCGCGAAGAGGCCACCCGGTTTTTCATGCGCGGACTACCCGCCCATCAGTCCCTGCTGGAACTCTTGCAGGTCGCCGATGAGGTCCGCCGCGCCCTTGATGACCGAGGCGGTGCCGAGAACCATCTTGAGCGGGCCGGTGACGGAGTTGAGGCCGGGCACCATGCCCGCCACATCCAGGCCGAGCTGACCGGCCGCCAGCGCCACCTTGACGGGGTCCTTCGGCTCCTCGCCGAGCGCGTCCCACAGATCCTTCGCGCTGCCAATGGCGCTGATGCCGCTGGCCACGTTGCCGATGATGGGGATGGACTGCAGGCCCGCCTTGGCGGCGAACTTCGCGGCGGCCTCGGTGATCTTCGCCTTGATCTTGTCCGGGAGCGCGTCGACGAAGCGCCCGAACAGCCGGGTGAAGTTCTCGATGCCCTGCTGGCCGAAGGGCAGCTCCTTGCCGGCCACCTCGAAGTGCTTGCCGTGGCTGAGCAGGTTGCCCGCCGCCGAAGCGACCTCGTTGAGCGCCCCGCCGATGTCGCCCTTCGCGATCTTCTCGAACGCGTTGAACATGTTGGCGGCCGCGCCCGAGTCCACCATGGCCTCGTTGAGCTCCTTGTCCGCGAACAGCTTGCCGACGCTGCCGGGGATCTTCGCCAGGCTGTTGAGGAACGCCTTGGCCACCTCGGGCGAGGTCTCCGCGATGGTGCGGCCCGTGTGCGCCAGGCTCGCCGCGAAGCTGGAGATGTCGCCGCGCTTGAGCGCGTCGAACGCCTCACCCAGCGACTTGCCCACGGCCTCGTTGCCGATGAGGCCCGCGGCCGCCACCAGCGTGTCCTTGGCCCAGGGCGGCAGGTTGAGCTTGTCGGCGAACGCGCCCACCATGCGGGCCCGGAGATCCGGCGACAGGCCGCCCACGGCCTTGGCCAGCGACTGGAGCGCGGCCTGCCCGTTGGGCGGGTTCTGCGCCAGGTGCTTGGCCGCATCCATCACGTCGAACACAGCGCCGCCCAAGGCCGCGATGTCGGCACCCGACTGGATGCCGAACGGCTTGAGCTTGTCCATGATCTCCGGGTTGGAGGCCAGGGCGTTCGCGGTGGCGGTGCGCACCGACGAGTTGCCGAGCAGCTCCCGGAACCCGTTCACGAAGTCGCCCTGCATCATCTTGTCGAAGGAGGCGTGCAGGTCCTTGTTGTTGACCAGCTCCTTGACGAAGGCGGGGTCGGTGAGCAGTGACCGCGCCATGCCCGCGAAGCCCGTCTCCGGCAGCTTCGAGGCCATGGTGGTGATGGCCTTCTCGACGAGCGCCGAGGGGATCTTCCCGGCCGCGTCCTTGAGGCTCTTGAGCGCCGCCTGCGGATCGTTCGAGGCGATGGCCTGGCCCGCGCGGATGAGGTCCGGCAGGGCCTTGGCGGCCTGGGTGAGCTCGGACGGCGTCAGGCCCAGGCTGTTGATGCCGTTGCGGACATTCTCGGGCAGCTTGGAGAGGATCTTCTGACCGAGCTTGTCGAGCAGGGCGGGTGCGGCCTCGGCGGCCTTGCCCAGTGCAGCGACGCCGTCCTCGATCTTGCCGTCACCGAAGGCCTTCATCGCGTCGAACAGGTGCGGCGCGGCCTTGCCTGCCTCGACGAGGTCCTGCGGCGTCAGGCCGAGCTTCTCGAGCTGCGCCTTCACACCCGGGTCGGAGCCGAGGGCGGAGAGCGCGGCGTCACGGGCCTTGTCGTTGCCGAGCAGGCCGCGGATGCCCTCCATGCGCGTGGAGTCGTTGAAGAGCTTGCCGACCTGATCGTGCAGGTCCTTGTTGGTGAGGAGCTCCTTCACGAACCCGTCGTTGGTGAGCAGCGACTTGAGGGCGCCGAGGTTCTCCGGGAGCTGGCTGGCCAGACCCTTGAAGGCCTGGGTGGCCAGGTCCGGCGCGGCGATGGCGGCCTCGCGCACGGAGTTGAGCGCGCCCTTCCAGTCACCGATGGAGGCAGCCTCCACGGCGTCATAGAGGTGCGGGAGCGCCGGGCCCGCGGTGCGCAGGGCGTCCTCGGTGATGCCGAGCTTGGCGAACTGCTGCTTGACCTCGGCGGGCAGGGCGTCGACGACCTTGTTGCCGAGCTTGGCGGCCAGCTCGGGCGCGGCCTCGACGGCCTCTTGGATCTTGGCCAGGCCCTCCTTGATGTTGCCGTTGGCGAACTGCTCGAAGGCCTCGATGAGCTTCGGGGCGGCCTTGCCAGCCTCGACGAGGTCCTCTGGAGTCAGGCCGATCTTCGCCAGCTTCTCCTGGATGTTCTTGTCGGAGCCGATGGCGGTGAGCGCGGCGTCACGGGCCTTGTCGTTGTTGAGCAGCTCGCGGATGGCGCTGGAGTCCCCGCCGATGAGCTTCTCGAGCGAGCCCTGTAGCTCCTTGTTGGTGACGAGCTCCTTGAGGAAGCCGTCGTTGGTGAGGAGCGACTTGACGGCGCTGAGGCTGTCCGGGAGCTGGTTGGCGAGACCCTTGAGGGCCTGGGTCGCCAGCTCCGGAGCGGCGGCGGCGGCATCCTTGAGGTGAGAGTACGCGGCCTGCCACTCGCCCTTCGAGGCGGCATCGGCGGCCTCGAAGAGGTGGGGCAGGGCGGGGCCCGCCTTCTGCAGAGCCTCGGAGGTGATGCCGAGCTTGGCGAACTGGTCCTTGATGCCCTGGGGCACCTTGTCGAGCAGCTTCTGGCCCAGCTTGGCGGCCAGCTCGGGCGAGGTCTCCACGGCCTTCTGGAAGTCGTTCAGGGCGCCCTTCACGTCGCCCGACTGGAGCTTCTCGAAGGCATCCATGATGGCCGGAGCGGCCTTGCCAGCGGCGACGAGATCCTCAGGGGTGAGGCCGGCCTTCTCCAGCTGAGCCTTGATGCCCGGATCATTGCCGATGGCAGTGAGAGCGGCGTCACGGGCCTTGTC